>NZ_JBIUWI010000058.1:0-35501 GCF_044743385.1 Pseudomonas sp. NPDC087639
GTTGCCAAAACCGGTCTGTCCGCCCAGGACACTAACCTGACCACCATTTCCAACAACCTGGCAAACGTCTCGACCACGGGTTTCAAACGTGACCGCGCCGAGTTCCAGGACTTGCTGTATCAGATCAAGCGTCAGCCAGGCGCCCAGTCGACCCAGGACAGCGAACTGCCGTCGGGTCTGCAAGTGGGTACCGGTGTGCGCATTGTCGGCACGCAGAAAAACTTCACCGCCGGCAGCCTGCAAACCACCGAACAGCCGCTGGACCTGGCCGTTGACGGTCGCGGTTTCTTCCAGATTCTGCAACCGGACGGCACCACGTCCTACACCCGTGACGGTACTTTCCACCTCGATTCCAATGGCCAGGTCGTCAACGCCAGCGGTTTCGCTCTGGAACCAGCCATCGTCATTCCGAACGATGCCCAGACCTTCACCGTCGGCCGTGACGGCACCGTATCGATCACCGTTGCCGGCAACCCGGCTTCCCAAGTGATTGGCAACCTGCAAACCGCCGACTTCATCAACCCGGCCGGCCTGCAAGCGGTGGGCAACAACCTGTTCCTGGAAACCGCTGCTTCCGGCGCGCCGCAAGTCGGTACTCCGGGCCTGAACGGTTTCGGTACCACGCTGCAGAACACCCTGGAAACGTCCAACGTCAGCACCGTTGAAGAGATGGTCAACATGATCACCACTCAGCGCGCTTACGAGATGAACTCCAAGGTGATCTCCACCGCCGACCAGATGCTCTCGTTCGTAACGCAGAATCTGTAATCAAGTCTATGAGGCGGCCATGAGGTCGCCTGCAACACCGTGAGGTAGGGTCATGAATCGCTTCGTATCTGTTCTGGCATTGAGTGGAGTCGTCTCGCTCGCGGGCTGCGTCGCTCCGACGCCCAAGCCCAATGACCCTTACTACGCCCCGGTGTTGCCGCGCACGCCGTTGCCGGCGGCCGCCAACAACGGCTCGATCTATCAGGCCGGCTTCGAGCAGAACCTGTACAGCGATCGCAAGGCGTTCCGGGTCGGTGACATCATCACCATCACCCTGAACGAGAGAACCCAGGCGAGCAAAAACGCAAACTCGCAGATCGGCAAGAACAGCGATACCACGGTCGGCCTGACTTCGTTGTTCGGTTCCAGTCTGACCACCAATAACCCGCTGGGCAGCAATGACCTGAGCCTGAACGCCGGCTACAGCGCTGACCGCGCGACCAAGGGCGACAGCAAGGCTGCGCAGGGCAATACCCTGACCGGTTCGATCACCGTGACCGTGGCCGACGTACTGCCCAACGGTATCATCGCCGTGCGCGGCGAGAAGTGGATGACCCTCAACACGGGCGATGAGCTGGTGCGGATCGCCGGTCTGGTGCGTGCCGATGACATCGCCACTGACAACACCGTTTCGTCGACCCGTGTCGCCGACGCGCGCATCACCTACTCGGGCACCGGTTCGTTTGCCGATGCGAGTCAGCCAGGCTGGTTCGACCGTTTCTTCCTCAGCCCGCTGTTCCCTTTCTAGGTGGCTACGTTGAACTTCAAGAGCCTCATGCTCGCTGCGGCCATGATGTCCGCAGCCTTTGGTGCCCACGCCGAGCGGCTGAAAGATATCGCGAGCATTTCCGGCGTGCGGTCCAACCAATTGATCGGTTACGGTCTGGTGGTCGGGCTTAACGGCACCGGTGACCAGACAACGCAAACTCCGTTCACCCTGCAGACCTTCAACAACATGCTCTCGCAGTTCGGTATCAAAGTGCCGCCGGGATCGGGCAACGTGCAGTTGAAGAACGTCGCGGCGGTGTCCATCAGTGCTGATCTGCCGGCGTTTGCCAAGCCAGGCCAACAGGTCGATATCACCGTTGCCTCGATCGGTAACTCTAAGAGCCTGCGTGGCGGCACCCTGTTGCTGACCCCGCTCAAGGGTATCGATGGCAACGTCTATGCAATCGCCCAGGGCAACCTGGTCGTGGGCGGTTTCGATGCTGAAGGTCGAGACGGCTCGAAGAT
This sequence comes from Pseudomonas sp. NPDC087639, assembly GCF_044743385.1. Classification (NCBI taxonomy): domain Bacteria; kingdom Pseudomonadati; phylum Pseudomonadota; class Gammaproteobacteria; order Pseudomonadales; family Pseudomonadaceae; genus Pseudomonas; species Pseudomonas sp. NPDC087639. Next base: position 2,002 of record NZ_JBIUWI010000058.1, read on the forward strand.
CACTGTCAACGTTCCGTCGGCTGGTCGCATCCCTGGCGGTGCATCGGTGGAGCGCTCGGTGCCGAGCGGTTTCAATCAGGGTAATAGCCTGACGTTGAACCTCAACCGTTCCGACTTCACCACCGCCAAACGCATCGTCGACAAGATCAACGACATGCTCGGCCCTGGTGTCGCTCAGGCCATCGACGGCGGCTCGATCCGCGTTACCGCACCGCTCGATCCGAGCCAGCGTGTCGACTACCTGTCGATCCTGGAAAACCTCGAAGTCGATCCGGGTCAGGCGGTGGCGAAAGTCATCATCAACTCGCGCACCGGCACCATCGTCATCGGTCAGAACGTGAAAGTCTCGCCGGCCGCCGTAACCCACGGCAGCCTGACCGTGACCATTACTGAAGACCCGATCGTCAGCCAGCCAGGCCCACTGTCCAACGGCCAGACCGCTGTCGTGCCACGTTCCCGCGTGAACGCCGAACAGGAGGCCAAACCGATGTTCAAGTTCGGCCCTGGCACCACCCTCGACGAGATCGTCCGTGCGGTGAACCAGGTCGGCGCGGCACCGGGTGACTTGATGGCCATTCTCGAAGCACTGAAGCAGGCCGGCGCGTTGCAAGCCGACCTGATCGTGATCTGAGGCCGACGACTATGGATATGCGCAAGAGCGGTCTGGTCAGCAGCAGCGATTCGGGTTCTTACTCTGACCTCAATCGTCTGAACCAGCTAAAGGTCGGTGACAAGGACAGTGATGCGAACATGCGCAAAGTTGCGCAGGAATTCGAATCGCTGTTCCTCGGCGAGATGCTCAAATCGATGCGTTCGGCGACCAATGCCCTGGGTGAGGACAATCCGCTCAACACGCCGGCCGCCAAGCAGTATCAGGAAATGTACGACCAGCAACTGGCCGTTTCCATGTCCCGCGAGGGCGGTGGTATCGGTCTGGCCGACGTGCTGATGCGCCAGATGTCGAAGAACAAACCAATGGCGCCGGGTGAGGCTGCGGCCGCGTCCGCCGCCAAGCAGGAAGAAGCCAAAGCCAAGGCCGCTGCCGTGGCAACGCCGATTGCCGCTGGCACCGTCGCCACCAATGGCCCGTTGTCGCGCCTCAATGGTGAGCGTCCGCTGTGGGCCTCGCGTTCGGTCAATGCGCCTAACACGCAACTGGCCCACCGCAACGACATGGAATTGATCAACCAGCGTCGTCTGGCCTTGCCACCGAAACTGGCTGATCGTTTGCTCGCAGGCCTGGTGCCTTCGGCCACCACGACAAGCGCCGCAACGCAATTGCCACAGCGCGCCACGACTGCCGCCACCACTGGCGCAGGTCCGCTGTACAACGGCGACTGGCTGGCACGCGCCGAGGCTGACAAAGCCTCCGGTGGGCAGATGCAGGTTTACGGCCGGGCGATGGCGCAGATTCCATTGGCGCCGGCGAAAAAAGCCTTCAGTTCTGCCGACGAATTCGTCAACACCATGCTGCCGATGGCCGAGGAAGCCGCCGCTCGTATCGGCGTCGATCCGCGTTACCTGGTGGCGCAAGCCGCACTGGAAACCGGTTGGGGCAAGTCGGTCATGCGTGCTCAGGATGGCAGTAGCAGCCACAACCTGTTCGGTATCAAGGCGAGCAGCAACTGGAAGGGTGATTCGGCCCGGGCAATCACCAGCGAGTTCCGTAATGGCGCGATGGTCAAGGAGACGGCCGAGTTCCGTTCCTATGCCTCGTACAAGGACAGCTTCCACGATCTGGTGACTTTGCTGCAGAGCAATAATCGCTATCAAGAAGTGCTGAAGTCGGCCGATAACCCAGAACAGTTTGTACGCGAGTTGCAAAAGGCCGGTTACGCCACCGACCCGAACTACGCAAGCAAGATTTCGCAGATTGCCAAGCAGATGAACGTTAACCAGAACTACGCTGCGGCGGGCGTTTCGACAACGCCTCTATAAAACATAAAGTAAGGTTTGAACCATGAGTTTGCTCAACATCGGGATGTCGGGTTTATCCGCTAGCCAATCTTCTTTGATGGTGACGGGCAACAACATTGCCAACGTCGATACGGCCGGCTACTCGCGCCAGCAAACCGTGCAGAATTCAAAAAGCTCGATTCAGAACGGCAACCTCTGGATCGGCACCGGTACGACCCTGGCCGACGTGCGCCGTGTCTACAACAGCTACATCGACGCCCAGTTGCAGACCACCACTTCGCTCAACAGCGATGCGGCGGCTTACCTGGGTCAGGTCACTCCGCTCGACAAATTGCTGTCCGATAGCGGCACCGGCCTCAATGGCGCGCTGACCAAGTTTTTCGCCTCGGTGCAGAACGTCAACGCCAAGCCGGGTGATGATGCTTCGCGCCAATTGCTGCTAAGTGATGCCCAAGCCTTGAGCGCGCGCTTCAACTCGGTTTCCAGCCAGTTGAACGCGCAGAACTCGGACATCAACGGCAACCTGACGAGCATGGCTGATCAGGTCAACAAACTGGCGAACACTGTCGCTCAGTTGAACCAGAAAATCTCCGAAATTTCCAACTCCGGTGGCCAGCCCAACGAGCTGCTCGACGCGCGTAACGAGACCATTCGCCAACTGTCGACCTTCACCGGTGCGCAGGTCGTCGAGCGTGGCGGCAACATGGATATATATCTGGGCAACGGTCAGCCGCTGGTGATGGGCAGCACGGTCAGCAAGCTGGAAGTCACGCCAAGCAAGACCGACCCATCGCGTATGGCCCTGCAGCTCAATAACGGTTCCAGCACTGTCGACATCACCTCGGGCATCACCGGTGGCGAGATCGGTGGCCTGCTGCGTTATCGCAGCACCGTGCTCGACCCTGCGATGAACGAGCTGGGCCGCGTGGCACTGGTCGTTGCCGATCAGATGAACACGATTCAGGCGCAAGGCATCGACAAGAACGGTGACTTTGGCGGCAGCCTGTTCACCAGTATCAATACTGCGGCGAACATGTCTGCGCGCAGCACCGCCACTATCGGCAACAGCGCAGGTTCCGGCAAATTCGATGTGAGCATCGAAGACACCGGCAAGCTGACCATCAACGATTACAAAGTGACCTTCACCAGCGCCACGGACTACACCGTGCAGCGTCTGCCGGAAGGCACCGCCATGGGCGCGTTCAGCACCACCACCAACCCGCCTCCGGTCATCGACGGCTTCTCGTTGAAACTCACTGGCGGCACGGCGGCGGCGGGCGACACGTTCAAGATCACCCCGACGCGCAGCGCGGCGGCCAACATCAAGACCGAGATGACCGACTCCAAGCGTCTGGCCATCGCAGCTCCGTTGGGCGCTGCCATTGCCCCCGGCGGCAGCGGCACGCTGACTATTCCGGCCAGCGGTCAACCGACCCTTACCACGAAGTTCGATATCTACGACGCCACCACCACCACGGCGATGCAGAACGGCATGAAGTACTCGACGCCGGTCAAAGTGGTGTTTGGCGATCCTTCGGCGGACGGCACCAGTCAGGGTTACCAGCTACTCGATGCCAAGGGCGGTGTGTTGAGCAGCGGCACCATCAAGCCGGGCCAGAACAACACCCTGAACCTGAGTATTCCGCTCAAGGACTCGACCGGCGCTGCGATCCCGCCAGCTCCGGCCACCCAGTACACCGTCAATTTCGATATGACCGTCGCCGGCTCGCCAGGCAAAGGCTCGGCGATCAATGTCAGCCTCAGCCAGCCGGGCACACTGGACAACCGCAACGGCGGTGTACTGGCTGACTTGCAGACCAAGCAGACAGTGGACACCGGTTCGGCCAGCAAAGGTATTTCCCTGACCGACTCCTACGGCAAACTGGTCGAAGGTGTCGGCGCCAAAGCTGCCCAGGGCAAGCTCGACAGCGCGGCCACCGACGCCATTCTGGCCAACGCCAAAGGTGCGCGTGATTCGTTGTCCGGCGTCGACCTCGACGAAGAGACCGGCAACCTGGTCAAGTTTCAGCAGTACTACACCGCGTCCTCGCAGATCATCAAGGCTGCGCAGGAAATTTTCAGCACACTGATCAACAGTCTTTAAGGGAGTCGTAATCCATGCGCATTTCTACCGGCCAGTTTTACGAATCTTCGGCAGCCAACTATCAGAAAAACTTCGCCAACGTGGTCAAGAGCAGCGAAGAGGCCAGCAGCCTGATTCGCGTCAACACGGCGGCAGATGATCCGGTTGGCGCTTCGCGTCTGCTGCAATTGGGCCAACAGGCTTCGATGCTTGATCAGTACGAAGCCAACGCCACTACCATCAAAGGCACACTGGGTACCGCTGAAGCGGTGATGACCAGCATCAACAACGTGCTGCAGCGTGCCAAGGAATTGGCTGTGAGTGCCGGCAACGCCGGGTACACGGACGCCGACCGTCAGGCCACGGCGTCCGAGCTGGGTCAGATCGAAGAGCAACTGCTCAGCCTGATGAACAGCAAGGACGAGAACGGTAAATACATCTTCGCCGGCTCCAAGGGCGACACCGTACCGTTCACTCGCAATGACGATGGCACTTACGCCTACAACGGCGACCAGGTGACCCTCGATCTGGCGATCGGTGACAACATGAAGATGGCCACCAACACCACCGGTTGGGAAGCTTTCCAGCAAGCGGTCAACACCAGCCGCAGCCAGGTCACCATGACGGCGCCTGCGGTCAATGACAATCGCGTGGTTCTGTCCAACGGTCAGGTGTCGTCGAACGTCAGCTACAACAGCAAGTTCCGTAGCGGCGAGCCGTACACTGTTGATTTTGTCAGCGGCACCCAGCTCAAAATCACTGACTCGGCCGGTAATGATGTGACGGCCGAAGCCAGTCAGGGTGGTGCGTTCGATCCGAAAAGCACGGCCGGTCAGACGGTCAGCTTCCGGGGCGTGGACCTGACGCTGAACATCAACCTGCAATCGGGCGATGTGCCGGGCACCGTGCTGCCGGGTCACACGTTCACACTGGCGGCCAAGCCTGACACCTTCACCGGTACCCGCAGCCCGGGCAACCCGTCGTCGGCCCAGATCACCGGCAGCAGCGTCACCAACTCGACGGACTACAAAGCCAGTTTCCCGACCGGTTCAGCGGTGATGAAATTCACCAGCGCGACCGCGTTCGATCTGTACGCTGCACCGTTGACCGCTGACAGCAAACCGGTGTCCAGCGGCACTGTGGTCGCAGGCGTGGCCACTGCTTCGGGTGTGAGTTTCAACATCAGCGGTACACCGGCTGCCAACGATCAGTTCAGCGTGGCCGTCAATACTCACGAAACCCAGAACATTCTGGACAGCGTGAGTCAGTTGAAAAACGTGCTGAACACGCCAACCAATGGCAATGCGCTGGCTATCCAGCAATTGCAGGCCGGTCTGGCCTCCGGTCTGGGCAACCTCGCCAGTGGCACCGATCAGTTATCCAGTGCGATCAGTTCGGTCGGTGGTCGGGGCTCATCGCTGGTGACCCAGAGCGATACCAATCAGTCGCTGGTACTGGCCAACGCGCAGACACAATCGTCGATCCGCGAATCCGATCCGGCTGAGGTCATGACCCGTCTGACCCTGCAGCAAACCATGTTGCAAGCCTCGCAACTGGCCTTCAGCAAGATTGCGCAACTGGGCTTGTTCAACAAGATCTGAGTCTGTGCCTGTCGAGCTGCCAACCGTCTTTTCCTAAGCGGTTACGGGGTTCCTGCCTGAAGAGGGCAGGGACCCGCCGCTCGAGAGTTTCCCGCCGTGAATCAACACCCCCTCGTCAGTATCGTCATCCCCGCCTTCAACCCGCGCTTCTTCGATCAGGCGCTGATGAGTGCGCTCGCGCAGACGTATGAGCACCTCGAAATCGTCATTTGCGACGACTCGGACGATGAGCAGATTCGCCAGATTGTCGAGTCGTTCGCCGAGCCGGCTCATCCGATCCGCTATCTGCGTAACCCGCAGCGTCTGGGGTTACAGAACAACGTGCTGCGTTGCGTCGAAGAGGCTCGTGGCGAGTTCGTCAAAGTGTTGTGCGATGACGATCGACTGTTCGCGCCGAGCATTGCCCTGCAGGCGCAGGTGCTGATTGATCACGCTGATGCCAATCTGGTGTTTGCCTTGCGCATGCTCAGCGACGCCGGCAATTTCCTCTTGCCGCCGCGCGTTGACAATTGCCGGTTCAGCCCGAACGACGCCTTGTTCAAGGGCGACGACATGCTGGCGATCTTCGAATCCACGCCGTTGAATTTTGTCGGCAACTTCAGTGCCGCGTTGATGCGTCGCGCCGACGTGCTGGAGTTACTGCCTGCGCTTATTCAAGAGGGTGCAGGTTTTGTCGCCACGCTCGATTTCGCCTTGTTCGTGTGTCTGATGCGCCGCGGCAATATGGTCTCGCTCAACACCGTGCTGAGCACCGAGCGGTTGTACCCGGAGCGGCTGAGCCGTACGCCGGAAATGCTCAAGCGAGCGCGAGTGGAGTGGGAGTGGCTGGCGCAAATGCTTGTTGCCCGTAGTGGCGAAGCCGCGCCGGCGGCTGGCTGGGTGCGCTATATCGATTTGGCCAACATCAATGATCAGCCCCACGCCTGGCAAGAGCTGTGCGTGACGCGCATTCTCGGTAACCGCAATACCGTGGTCAGCGGCCGGGTTGGCGCCGAAAGCGAAAGCTATGACGATTTCTATCGGGAGTGGCTATCGATCCGCTGCTTCTCGCCGGTCGAGCAACAGCAGATGCCGCAACGCATCGCCAGTTGGTCGACGCGGTCGCAGATTGTGCCGATTGTCATCGACCCTGACGGCGATATAGAGGCCTTGCAAGCCACGTTGCGCGGCATCGAGGCTCAGCTTTATGCGCCGGCGGCGGTTGTGCTGCTTTCGGATGCGCAGTGCGATGTCGGCGAGCGAGTGCTGCAGTTGCCGTTTCAGGCCGACTGGGCGCAGCAACTCAACGCGGTGATCCCGCAACTGGAAGGTGCCGACTGGTTTTACCTGCTGCGTGCCGGCGACACCTTGCGCGAATCAGCGCTGTTGATTCTGGCCGAGCGCATCGCCGCAACGCCGGGCCTGTTGTGTGCCTACAGCGATGAGGGGGCGCTGATCGAAGGTGAATCCATCGAACCGGTATTCAAGCCGGACTTCAATCTCGATCTGATGCGCGCCTACCCTTATGTTGGACGCGCTCTGGCTTTCGAGCGTCAGCGCTATCTGGCTGTGGGTGGCTTCGATCCGGCCCATGGCGAACTCGCTCCGCATGACTTGTTGTGGCGCCTGGTGGAAGAAGCCGGCCCGCAGACCATCGAGCACATCGCCGAGATTCAGGTGGAGTCCAGCCTGACGTATGCCCAGTGGCTGTCGCTGCCGGAAGTGATCGATCACAACGCTGCGATGGTCGGCGCGCATTTGCAGCGCATCGGTGTGGATTACAGCATTCGTCATGAAGAGATGCCGCTGATCAACCGCGTCGACTATCACCACGCAGAAAATCCGCTGGTGTCGATCATCATTCGGGCCGGCGATTCGTTGCACGCCTTGCAGCGTTGCACCGAGAGCCTGATTGAGCATACCGCCTACAGTCGCTACGAAATTCTGCTGGTCGACACCGGCAGCACTGAGTCGGCGATGATCGAATGGCTGGCTGCCATGGCTCAATTGGGCGCCTCGATGCTGCGGGTCGTGCAGTACGCCGGAGCCGACAATGTCGCCGCCCTCCGTAACTTCGCCGCCGATCAGGCGCGGGGCGAGTATTTACTGCTGCTCGACGCCGAGGCGGTGATCTATGAAAGCGACTGGCTCGACGAACTGCTTAACCAGGCCCGGCGTCCGGAGGTTGCCGTGGTCGGTGCCCGCCTGCTCAGCCCTGAAGGGGCGATTGTCAGTGCCGGTTTGATTCTGGGGCTGGCGGGGCCGGTCGGTTCGCCATTTGCCGGTGAGTCGGCAAGCTCTCGCGGCTACATGCAGCGTCTGCACGTGGTGCAGAACTGGAGCGCGGTCAGCAGTCAATGCCTGATGGTCCGCAAGCAAGTTTTCGATGCGCTCGGGCAGTTCGATGGCGAGACGTTCGCGCGCGGATTGAGCGACGTCGATCTGTGTCTGCGGGCAGGCAGCGATGGCTACTTGGTGGTCTGGACGCCTTATGCCAGTGTCGTGATTGCGCCGTTGACCGAGAATGCGCCGCTTGCCCTCTCTGAAAAAGAGGAAGAAGCGTTCCATCGCCAGTGGATGCCGAAAATCATCAAGGATCCGGCGTACAGTCCGTCGCTCAGTCTCGGCGTGTCGAGCTTCAGTCTGGAGCCGTCGTTGCGCAATAACTGGAATCCGTTCTGCTCCCGTCACTTGCCGCTGATTCTCGGCTTGCCGGTCAACAGTTCGGCTGTCGGTCATTACCGTGTGACCGGGCCGCTGGCCGAGCTTGAAGCCTCTGGCCGGGCGCTTGGCCGCTGGGCTTACGAGTCGCCTTCGACCGTCGAAATCGAGCGTCTGGCCCCGGATTCGATCATTCTGCAATGCCGCTATAGCGACGGTGCGGTCAGCGATATTCAGCGAATCAAGAAGTACTCCAGCGCGCTGCGAATCTTCGAACTCGACGACTACGTGATCAGTGCGCCAAAGAAAAACACTCACGCGCGCAATAAACCGGTCAACACCGAACAGATGCTGCGCGAAGGTATTGCGCTGTGTGATCGTGTGGTGGTCACCACCCAGGCACTTTCCGATGCGTTGTCGAGCATGCACAGCGATATTCGCATTGTGCCGAATATGCTTTCGCCGGAGCCGTGGGCGACCCTGACCAGTCACCGTCGTACCTCGAGCAAGCCGCGCGTGGGTTGGGGTGGCGGCACCAGCCACTCGGGGGATCTTGAGATCATTGCCGAGGTCGTGCGGGAACTGGCGAACGAAGTCGAGTGGGTATTCTTCGGCATGTGCCCGGACGAGTTGCGTCCCTACATTCATGAATTTCATTCGGCCATCAGCTTGCAGAGCTACCCGTTCAAACTGGCCAGTCTGAACCTCGACCTAGCACTGGCGCCGTTGGAATTCCATATTTTCAATGACTGTAAGAGCAACCTGCGTCTGTTGGAGTACGGTGCCTGCGGCTACCCGGTGATCTGCACCGACACCGAGGCCTATCGCGGGCACCTGCCATGCACCAAGGTCTACAGCAACAGCACCGCAGAATGGCTGCAAGCGATTCGCATGCACCTCGCCGATCCGGACGCCAGCTACCGCATGGGCGACGAACTGAAGGAAGCGGTGCACCGTGATTTCATGTTACGCGGTGACAACCTCAATCATTGGTTGTGGGGCTGGTTGCCGGATTGATCTGAACTCGGCGGGCAAAAAAACGCAGGTGACCTCGCGGTTGCCTGCGTTTTTTTTGTCTTGCTCTCAGCCTTTAATGGCACTGGTCGATAAATTTCAAATGTGTGCCCACTCAAGCGAGGAGTGCCTCGCCCCAGGGACAGGGTTCAACAACAACGCAAGGAAGAAACACATGGCAGTGATAAATGGAACGGGTGAAGCAGACAACATGCAGATGGACGCGTCCGTTGAAAAAATGACCTTCACCGGCACCGGCGATTTCACCGGTTATGGAAATGCCGGTGACAACCTGATCATTGGTGGTGCCGGCAATGACCTGCTGTTCGGGGGAAACGGCGCGGATCACTTTGTTGGTGGTGAGGGTTTTGACACGGTCAGCTACGCCGACAGTAGTGAAGGCGTGTTCATTGATATGGCGCAAGGCTGGATGTCTACCGGTTTCGCCAACGGTGATACGTTCACCGGAATCGAAGCCATTCAGGGTTCAGGCTTTGACGATGTACTGTTTGGCAAGGAAGCCGGGCAAGCGTTCGATGGTGGCGATGGCTACGACGTTCTGAACTATTCCGATTCATTGGAGGCTGTCAGTGTTGAGCTGCGCATCGGTGGTCTGGTCAGCAATGTGGAAAAAATCGTCGGCTCCCTGCTGGACGACCATTTCACGATCGATACCGGTGGCGTAACGGTTGACGGTAGTCAGGGCAATGATGTCTACATCATCAACAGTACCGGTGTGACCATTTCCGAAATAGAGAGTGGTGGTGTGGACGAGCTGTATACCAGTCTGTCAGTGATGACCATGGATCCGTTCATCGAGCGCATGACTTATACCGGCACGGGTGACTTCACCGGCCATGGCAATGCCGGTGACAACATGCTGACGGGCGGCGCCGGCAATGACGTGTTGTCGGGTGGCGCGGGCAGTGATGCCTTTTACGGTGGTGCGGGGATCGACATTGTCAGTTATGACGACAGTGATGCCGGGGTAAACATCAATCTGGCGTGGGGTTCACAAACCGGTATTGCCTCGGGTGACACGTTCTACGATATCGAAGGCCTGCGCGGCAGTCAGTTTGATGATTGGCTGGATGGGGATTCGAATGGCAATTATCTGGAGGGTGGTGCCGGCAACGATTTCATTCGCGGTGGCGAAGGGGCCGATCACATTTATGGCGGGTTGGCATCCGGTCTCGACGGCACGGCACCGCAGGGCGATACGCTTTGGGGGGGCGAGGGTGATGACGTTATCGTCAGCGCTGCCAACGACCTGGCTACTTTTGCCAGTGGCGATGAGGGAAATGACACTATCACGGTCAATCGGGGCAGTGCTGACGGCGGCGACGGCAATGATGTTCTGACCGGCACCGGCAGCTATTACACGTTGTCCGCAGGCAACGGCGATGACCTGCTGATCCTGAACCTCGTGGGCAGCCAGGGCACGGGTGGTCAGGCGCGTGGCGGTGAGGGTGATGACACCTATGTCGTGAACACCACGGGGTTGGTGACCATTCAGGAATATGGCAGCAGTCTTAACGACACGCTGGTGTTGAACACCATCGCCAATGCCAGCCAGTTGAGTGTCACTCGGGTGGGCAAGGACGCCTATTTGCACAGTGCCAATGATGGCAGTAGCGGCGTTCCAGCCAGTGGCGTGAAGCTGGAAAACTGGTACGCGCAGGGCAACACCATCGAGCATATCCAGACGGCCGACGGCATGATCTACGATCTGCCGGCCACCGGTGACGCTTTCGCCCTATTTGGTTGATCCTTTGACGCCTTCAACTTCAGGCGTGCGCGATGAAGGGATGAGTCCACTGTTGGATTCGTCCCTTTTTTATGCCCGTCGCACTGCCGACGCAGCGTCCATCGAGCTGGCGCGTTTCCTGCAAGTCCCCCTCAAATCGCCATAAAACGAGCGCTCGCGGTCATTGACCCGCGCCCGGATTGGCAAAGGTTTAGCCAAAAGGCCTGCAACCGCTTGGCCGAGTCAGGTGAAGAACAAGAGGGGAGACGATGAAGGCAGTTATTTTGGCGGGTGGCCTCGGCACGCGCATCAGTGAAGAGTCGCACCTCAAGCCCAAACCGATGATCGAGATCGGCGGCAAGCCAATTCTCTGGCACATCATGAAGCAGTATTCCGCCCACGGAATTCACGACTTCGTGATCTGCCTTGGCTACAAGGGCTATGCGATCAAGGACTTCTTCGCCAATTACTTCCTGCACACCTCCGACGTCACCTTCAACATGCGCGAAAACCGCATGGACGTGCACCAGAACTACAGCGAGCCATGGAGCGTCACGCTGATCGACACCGGCGAGGAAACCATGACCGGTGGCCGTCTGCTGCGTGCCGCGCGTTATCTGAAGGATGAGGAGGCGTTCTGCTTCACCTACGGCGACGGCGTCTCCGACATCAACATCGCTCAGCTTGTGGATTACCACAAAGCTCACGGCCGTCTCGCGACCGTCACGGCGGTGCAGCCGCCGGGTCGCTACGGTGCCCTTGAACGTCAAGGCGATCAGGTGCTTGGCTTCACCGAAAAACCTCGTGGCGACGGCGGCTGGATCAACGGCGGCTTCTTCGTGCTCTCCCCCAAAGTGATGCCGTACATCAGCGGTGACGAGACGACCTGGGAAGCCGAACCTTTGGCCCGTCTGGCCGAGGACGAACAATTGAAAGCCTTCGAGCACGAAGGTTTCTGGCATCCAATGGACACCCTGCGCGACAAGAACCATCTCGAAGCGCTGTGGATGAGCGGGGAGGCCCCATGGAAGCAATGGGCCTGAGTGCTGATTTCTGGCGTGGCAAGCGTGTGCTGGTCACCGGCCACACCGGTTTCAAAGGCAGCTGGCTGACCCTGTGGCTGCAAAGCCTTGGCGCCCAAGTCAGCGGATTTTCCCTCGATCCATCGACCGAACCAAGCCTGTTCGAACTGGCGCGGGTCCACGAAGGCATCAACGACCAACGCGGCGATCTGCGTGATCTCGGCGCCTTGCTGGAGATCATCGCTGACACCGAGCCTGAAATCGTCCTGCATCTGGCGGCCCAGCCGCTGGTGCGTGAAGGTTATCGTGATCCGCTCGGCACTTACTCCAGCAACGTTATGGGCACGTTGAACCTGCTTGAGGCGATCCGTCAGGTCGGTTGCGTGCGCGCCTGCGTGCTGGTGACCACCGACAAGGTCTACGCCAACAAGGAATGGCTGTGGCCATACCGCGAGGACGAAGCCCTCGGTGGTCACGATCCTTACAGCAGCAGCAAGGCTTGCTGTGAATTGCTGACGCAGTCTTATGCGGCGTCGTTCTTCCCGGCTGAAAAGTACGCCGAACACGGTCTGGCCCTGGCCACGGCGCGTGCCGGCAACGTTTTGGGCGGCGGTGATTTCGCCCCGGAACGACTGATTCCCGACGTACTCAAGGCCTGGACGGCAGACGAGCCGGTGACCCTGCGCTACCCGCAAGCCGTGCGCCCGTGGCAGCACGCGCTGGAGCCATTGGCTGGGTATCTGCAACTGGCCGCAGGCCTCTACGAACAAGGCCCGGAATACGCCGGTGCGTGGAACTTTGGCCCGAGCGAAGCGGATATGTGCAGCGTCGGCGAAGTGGTCGAATTGCTCGCCCGTGGCTGGCCACAGGCGCGTGGCCTGCGCATCGAACCGAGCGAACTGCATGAGGCCGGTCTGCTGCGTCTGGACAGCAGCCGCGCACGTCAACTGCTTGCCTGGCAACCACGCTGGACCTTGCAGCAATGCCTGGCCCAGACCCTCGACTGGCATTTGGCGTGGCAGAACGGCGACGACATGCGCGCCGTCACTCTCGGCCAACTGAATCTATACCGAGGCGCGCTGTGAGCGAGTTCTCCTTACACGCATTGCCGCTGGCCGGACTGTTCAGTGTCCAGCACAAACGCTTCGAAGATCAGCGCGGGCACTTCGCTCGACTGTTCTGCGAAGGCAGTTTGAGTGCGTTTGGCAGCGAATTTCACATCCGCCAGATCAACCATTCCTGCACCCGCGAGAAGGGCAGTGTGCGTGGTCTGCATTATCAAAACGCGAATGCGCCGGAAGCCAAACTGATCACCTGCCTGCGCGGTGAAGTCTGGGATGTGGCGGTGGATTTGCGTCCCGATTCCGAAACCTTTCTGCACTGGCACGCCGAGCACCTGAAGGCCGGTGACGGTCGCAGCCTGTTGATACCGGCCGGGTTCGCCCACGGTTTCCAGACGCTGACCGAAGATGCTGAGTTGCTCTACCTGCACAGCGCCGATTACGCGCCGGAGCACGAGGGCGGTCTGTCGGTGAACGATCCACGGCTGGCGATTGCCTGGCCGTTGCCTGTCAATAATTTGTCAGTGCGTGATTCCAGCCATCCCGCGCTCGATCAACACTTTGCTGGAGTGCGTCTATGAACTGCCGTGGGTGCGCCGCACCGTTGAGTCTGCCGCTGATCGACCTCGGTACCTCGCCACCGTCCAATGCTTACGTGCATGCCGATCGCCTGGAACAGGCCGAGCAATGGGTGCCATTGAAGGTCGCCGTGTGCGAGCAATGCTGGCTTGTGCAGACCGAGGACTACACCCGCGCCGACAGCCTGTTCGACGCCGAATACGCCTACTTCAGTTCGTTTTCAAGCACCTGGCTGGCGCATGCCGAGCGCTATGTGGCCGAGATGGTCGAACGCTTTGACCTGAGCACTGAAAGCCGTGTGGTTGAAGTCGCCGCCAACGACGGTTATCTGTTGCAGTACGTCGCCGGTCGCGGCATCCCGTGCCTGGGCGTCGAACCGACTCGCAGCACCGCGCAGGCAGCGCGGGAAAAGGGTCTGGAGATTCGTGAGCTGTTCTTCGGTCGCGACACGGCCGCGCAGCTGAAAAACGAGGGCTGGGGCGCCGACCTGATGGCGGCCAACAACGTGCTCGCGCATGTGCCGGACATCAACGATTTTCTGGGCGGTTTCGCGGCACTCCTCAAGCCTGCCGGCGTAGCCACTTTTGAATTCCCGCAACTGCTGACGCTGATGGCTGGCGCGCAGTTCGACACGCTTTATCACGAGCACTATTCCTACCTGTCGCTGACCGCCGTGCAGACCCTGTGCGAGCGCAATGGTCTGGAAGTGTTCGACGTCAGCCAGTTGAACACTCACGGTGGCTCGCTGCGGGTGTTCGTGCAGCGCAAGGACGGCGAGCGCCGCGCGGTACAACCGGCAGTGCAGCAACAGTTGCAGGCTGAACTCGATGCGGGTGTGAAAACTGCCGCGTACTACACGACCCTCGCGCCGGCTGCCGAACGCATCAAGCATGAACTGCTGCGCTTCCTGTTGCAGGCCAAGGCCGATGGCAAGCGTGTGGTCGGCTACGGCGCAGCGGCCAAGGGCAACACCTTGCTCAATTACGCCGGGGTCAAACCCGACCTGCTGGCTTGGGTGGCCGATGCCAACCCGCACAAGCAGGGCAAGTTCATGCCGGGCAGTCGCATCCCGATTGTCGCGCCGGCGCAGATCGACATCGAGAAACCGGACTATGTGCTGGTGCTGCCATGGAACCTGCTGCACGAAGTCAGTCAGCAACTGGCGCAGGTGCGTCAATGGGACGGCCGCTTCGTGATCGCCGTGCCTGAGTTGAGCGTGCTGTGAAAGTGCTGGTGACGGGAGCCACGGGCTTCGTCGGCCGGCATCTGGTCGCGGCATTGCTGGCGCGCGGCTGCGCAGTGCGAGCCGTGGCGCGCAATGCAGAAACCGCGCAAGGCATGCCGTGGATCAACGACGTCGAATTCGTCGCGGCGGATATTCACGCCGCCGATCTCGACGTCGTTGCATTGACCGAGGATATCGATGCGCTGGCGCATCTGGCCTGGCCGGGGTTGCCGAACTATCGCGCGTTGTTTCATTTCGAGCACAACCTGATGGCCGATTATCGCTTTATCAAAAGCGCGGTCGAGGCGGGTGTGAAGCAGGTTCTGGTGACCGGTACCTGCTTTGAATATGGGATGCAGAGCGGGCCGCTAAGCGAAAGTGCCGAGCCGCGCCCGAGCAATCCCTACGGGTTGGCCAAGCATACGTTGCACCTGTTTTTGCAGAATCTGCAGCAGGAACATCCGTTCACCTTGCAATGGGCGCGGCTGTTTTACCTGCATGGAGAAGGGCAGAACCCTAACAGTCTGTTGGCGGCGCTGGACCGGGCGATCGATGCGGGTGAACCATCGTTCAACATGTCTGCCGGCGAACAACTGCGCGACTTTCTGCCGATCAAGACCGCTGCCGATAACCTTGCCGCGATCCTGCATCAACGCGAATTCAATGGCGTGATCAATTGCGCCAGCGGTCAGCCAGTGTCGGTACGCGCGCTGGTCGAACAACGCCTGCGTGAGCGCGGCAAGTCCATCGAGCTGAACCTCGGCCACTACCCATACCCATCCCACGAACCGCTGGCGTTCTGGGCGGTGACCGAGCGTTTGCAACAGTTATTGGGAGAGCCGCAATGAGGCACGAGTTGTACCGCGTCACCAATTTGCCGGTGCTGCAGAACCGCACCTTCGCCGATCCCGAGTCGGCGCAGGCCTCGGCCAGTGCCGACATGCTGCTGGTGCAGGATGAGCGCAGCGGCTTGATCTTCAACGCCGCGTTCGACGCCGACAAACTCAGCTACGACGCCGATTACCAGAACGAACAGGCGCATTCCGGCCAGTTCCAGAAGCACCTGAGCGACGTTGAAGGGATCATCGCCAAACACTTCAAGGGTCAGGAACTGATCGAAGTTGGCTGTGGCAAAGGCTACTTCCTTGAGTTGCTCAAGGGCCTCGGCTACTCGATCACCGGCATCGATCCGGCTTATGAAGGCGAAAATGCCGACGTGATCAAGGCACCGTTCACTCGCGGTCTTGGCCTGGCGGCGGACGCTATCGTGCTGCGTCATGTGCTTGAACACATCGAGGACCCGCTGAGCTTCCTGTCGGTGATCGCCGAAGCCAATCAGGGCGGGCAGATCTACATCGAAGTGCCGTGCTTCGACTGGATCCTCGAGCACAAAGCCTGGTTCGACCTGTTCTACGAACACGTCAATTATTTCCGCCTCGATGACCTGCGCCGGATGTTCGGCACTGTGCACGAGGCCGGTCACCTGTTCGGTGGCCAATACCTGTACATCGTCGCCGACCTCTCAACGCTGCGCCTGACCCCGGAACAACCGGTGCCACGCCTGACGCTGCCTGACGGTTTCACCGCCAGCCTCGAGCGCGCGGTGCAGATCATTCAGGCCGCCCCCGAGCAGGGTTCGGCGATCTGGGGCGCCTCCTCCAAAGGCGTGATCTATTCGCTGGCCCTGCAACGTGCGGGAGTGGCGGTGGATCGTGTGGTGGATATCAACCCGGCCAAGCAGGGTCGTTATCTGCCGTTGAGCGGCGCTCGCGTGTCCTCGCCGCAAGAGGCCATGGACGCCTTGCCCGAAGGCGCCAACCTGTTTGTGATGAACTCCAATTACCTCGAAGAAATCAAGCGGATGACCGGTGGACGCTACGTCTATCACGCCGTCGATAGCGCTTCGTTCCAGTGACCATTGAGATTTTGACCATGACCGACAATAGCATTAACCAAGCCTTTGAAGCCGAATGCCGCGAGCAGATCGCCCAGCAAGGTGACGACCAGAAACTCACTGGCCTGGCCCGTGATTTCTTCAACGAATCGGCCAAACACAAGTACAGCTACCACTTCTCGTGGATGGGTCGCCCGATCATTCAGTTGCCGCAAGACATGATGGCGATGCAGGAGATCATCTGGCAGGTCAAACCGGATCTGGTTATCGAGTGCGGCATCGCCCACGGCGGTTCGATCATCTACTACGCCTCCCTGCTGGAGCTGCAAGGCCACGGCGAAGTGCTGGGCATCGACCTCGATATTCGCCCGCACAACCGTGAAGCGATCGAAAGCCATCCGATGGCCAAGCGCATCAAGATGATCGAAGGTTCGAGCATCGACGCGGCCATCGCCGCTCAGGTGCAAGCCGCAGCCGCCGGCAAGAAAGTCATTCTGGTGCTCGACTCCAACCACACCCACGATCACGTGCTCGAAGAGCTGCGTCTGTACGCTCCGCTGGTGTCGGTCGACAGCTACTGCGTGGTCATGGACACCGTGGTTGAAGACATGCCGGCCGATTTCTTCCCGGACCGTCCATGGGGCCCGGGCGATAACCCGAAAACCGCGGTATGGAAATACCTGGAAGAGAACAAGGATTTCGAGATTGACCAGCAGCTGCAAAACAAACTGCTGATCACCGTGGCGCCGGACGGTTATCTGCGTCGCGTTCGTTAATCAAAAACAGTTTCAGGCATCAGGCGTCTGGCCGGTTGTGGGGATAGGAAAAATGCAGGTTCAAAGCAGCACTCAAACCAACACGACACCGCTGAACGAGCTGTTCACGGTGGTGGTGATCACCCACAACCGCAATGCGTTTCTGCGTCGTACATTGCAGTACTACAGCAGCTACGCGGCCAAGGTGCTGGTGCTGGATTCGACGGTGCAGGGCGATGATCGCATCGCTGTCGATTTTCCGTCGGTGGACTATCGTCATTTGCCGCAGTACTCCTACAAAGGCCTGCAGGAAAAGCTCAGTTGGGGCGTGCAGCAGGTGACTACGCCGTACATGGTGTTTGCGGCCGACGATGATTTCCTGATCCATGACGCACTGACGGCCTCCGTGGATTTCCTCCAGGCCAATCCTGACTACGGCCTGTGCCACGGCTACGGGTTCATGTACCTGACCCGTGCCAGCGAAGTGACCTATTACCGTCGCGACAAGCTTATTCAGGAAGACTATGACTCGGCACAGCCGGAAACCCGTGTCATGGAATTCATGGGGCAGTTCCTGCCGCCGTTCTATGCGGTGACCCGAACCGATCTGCTAAAGCAGTGGTATAGCTTGCTTCCGGCGGGCACCAGTTTCGAATGGCAGGAAATCGGTCACACGTTTTATCTGTTGGCGTGCGCCAAGGCGCGGGTTCTGCCGATTGCTTTTGCGGTGCGCGAAGCCAACTACGGCAGCTCTGATCACAACACCAACGTGTTGACGGTCCTGACTTGGCAAGACGCGAAAACCGTAGCCGAGCGCGAGCGCTTTGCCGAGTTTTTGGCGTCGATCCCTACTGCTTTCAGTGGTCAGGATCCGGCCGCGATCAAGCAGATTGCCCTGAACAGTTTTGCCGAAATGGCTGACTGCCTGCTCAAGGGGCGTTCGCTGTCCGGTGCAGCGATTTTCCGCTCGGCGTGGATTGAGCCGGGTCAGGAGCCGGTGCGCTCATTCGCGCCCGAGCAATTTGTCGAGATGCCGTTCTACAACAAGCCGGTTTTCGACTTGTTGACCGAGTACGAATTCCTGCTGCACGCCATGCCTGCCGGGCGCCTGCAATTGCAGGAGCTGGAAGGTGTGTTGCTGCGTCAGCACGAATTGATGCGTGTTCATCCCAATGACGATGAACGGACGATTCGCGCGCGTCTATGGGAAGCGCTGACCCTGAACATGTTCAATCGCGAGGTAGTCGAACGCCTGGCCGAGTCCATGCTTGCCAGTGAAGAGCCTGAAGAAGGGGTGAAGCTACAGGCCTGGCTGGAGCGTTTGAATTCGGTACCGGGGCAACAGGAGCGCAAGCTTTTCGAAAACATGCCGACCGGGCGGCTGCTGCAATGGCTCGAAGCGCGTGATCCCGAGCCTGCGCAACTGCCAGCAATCACCCGGCACCTGACCAGCCATGCCGGCGGTCCGCAAATGGGCATTCTCCTGCTGGATCTGGATGCCGACATGGTCAAGCTGCAGACGACCTTCGACAGCCTGGTTGGCGGCCATTGCAAGGCGTTCAAACTGGTTGTACTCACCACCGGGGAGTTGCCGGCGACCACGACCGTGCGCGATACCGTGCATTTCGTCAAAGTGACCACGACCAACTACGTCGAGCGGATCAATCAACTGCTGCCTCAGATCGGTAGCGACTGGATCATGCTCGCCGAGGCGGGGGTCCAGTTCACTGCCAGCGGTCTGCTGCGTGCAAGCCTTGAACTACTGGGGGCCGAAGGAGTGCGCGCCGTGGCGATGGATGAAATCCAGCGTCAGCCGGGCGGTGCGCTGGCGGATGTGTTCCGTCCGGGGGGCAACTTCGACCTGCTGCAAACCGTGCCGTCGATGATGGCGCGACACTGGTTGTTCCAGCGCGATGTGTTGGTTCTGGCCAAAGGCTTCGCCGCCGAGTACAGCGATGCGCTGGAATTCGACCTTTTGCTGCGCTTGATCGAAGACGGCGGGCTGGCTGGCCTTGCTCATCTGGCGGAGCCGTTGCTGATCTGCGACGCACCGCCTGCTGAAGAAAACGCTCATGAGCGTCAGACCCTGACACGTCATCTCGCCAAGCGCGGATACCGCGGCCAAGTGGGTTCGACGTTGCCGCAAACCTGGCAAATCGACTATCAGCACAGCGAACGGCCGCTGGTGTCGATCATTCTGCGTAGTGAGGACAACCTCGAAGCGTTGCAGTCGGCGCTGGTCAGCCTGCTGCAACGAACCCGCTATCAGCGCCACGAAATCCTCATTGTCGACAACCATAGCCAGTCTGCGGAACTGGCTGAATGGCTGGGCAATCTGGAGGGCAAGGGTGAGCGAGTTCGGGTGCTGCGCAGCAGCGAGCGGTTGAGCGAATCGGCGTTGTACAACCTCGCTGGCGCTGAAGCCAAAGGTGAATACCTGGTGCTGTTTTCCGCGCACGCCGAAGTGGTCAATGCCAACTGGCTTGATGCACTGCTCAATCAGGCGCAACGGCCCGAAGTCGGGATCGTCGGAGCGAAACTGCAGGATGCACGTGGCGTCACCACTCAGGGTGGCTTGATTCTGGGACTCAACGATCTGCTTGGCGCGGCGTACGTCGGTGAGAAAAAAGACGCTCCGGGCTACCTGTTCGGCCATCTGGTCGAACAGAACTATTCGGCGGTGTCCGGCGCCTGTCTGATGATTCGCAAAGCACTGTTCGAAGCACTCGGTGGTCTGGATGAAGAACATTTCGACACGGCGTTCGCCGACATTGATCTGTGTCTGAAAGCAGCCGATGCCGGTTACCTGACGGTCTGGTGCCCACAAGCGCAAATCCAGCATCCGGGCGTGCTCCCCGAAGCGCCGCAACTGGCTGCCGCGCTACGTGACAAGTGGCAGGCTCGCTTCGCTCAAGACACGGCTTACAACCAGAACCTTTCCCTGACCGGCAAGGGCTTTACTCTCGGCGCTGCGTCCAGTGTGAACTGGGCGCAGTTGCTCGCCTGACGCCTCGTGCACAGGAAACAGGACTCTAGACATGTTCAACGGTAAATCGATTTTCATCTCCGGCGGCACTGGCTCGTTCGGGCGTAATTTCATTCGTCGCCTGTTGGAGCAATACCAACCCAAGCGCGTGGTGGTGTTCTCCCGCGATGAGCTCAAGCAGTACGAAATGCAGCAGACGTTCAACGCGCCGTGCATGCGTTACTTCCTCGGCGATGTGCGCGACGCCGATCGTTTGCGTCAAGCCATGCGCGGTATCGATTACGTGGTTCACGCCGCCGCGCTCAAACAAGTGCCGGCAGCGGAATACAACCCGACCGAGTGCATTCGTACCAACGTCAACGGCGCTGAAAACATCATCGCCGCCGCCATCGATAACGGTGTGAAGAAAGTTGTCGCGCTGTCCACCGACAAGGCTGCCAGCCCGATCAACCTGTACGGCGCAACCAAGTTGCTGTCGGACAAACTGTTTGTCGCCGCCAATAACATTGCCGGCGAGCAGCAGACCCGGTTTGCCGTGGTGCGCTACGGCAACGTGGCCGGTTCGCGGGGTTCGGTGGTGCCGTTCTTCAGCAAGCTGATCGCCGACGGGGCCACCGAGCTGCCGATCACCGACGAGCGCATGACGCGTTTCTGGATCACCCTCGATCATGGTGTACAGTTCGTGCTCGACAGCTTTGCACGCATGCACGGCGGTGAAGTGTTTGTGCCGAAGATCCCGTCGATCCGCGTTGTCGATCTGGCCCGGGGCATGGCCGAGCATCTGCCGCATAAAAACGTCGGCATCCGTCCGGGGGAAAAACTCCATGAGCTGATGGTGCCGCTGGACGATGCGCGGATGACCCTTGAATTCGAGGATCACTACACCATCCAGCCATCGATTCGCTTCACCAGCGTCGATGTCGATTTTGCCTTGGACAAGCTCGGCGAGCGCGGCCAGCCGGTGAGTGAGGACTTCGAATACCGCTCCGACACCAACCCGCAGTTCCTCTCGGTGGGACAGATCGCTGACCTGCACGCGAAGCTCTCGGCATGATTCCCTACGGCCGCCAGAGCCTCGATCAGGCTGACATCGATGCGGTGGTCGAGGTATTGCAGTCGGATTGGCTGACCCAGGGTCCGACCATCGAGCGTTTCGAGCAGGCGATGGCCGAACGTTGTCAGGCGAATTATGCGGTGGCGGTGTGCAACGCCACCGCAGCGCTGCACATTGCCTGTCTGGCGGCCGGACTTGGCCCGGGCGACCGCCTGTGGACGACGCCGAACACCTTTCTGGCGTCGGCCAACTGCGGGCGTTATTGCGGCGCCGACGTTGATTTTGTCGATATCGATCCGCTGACCTGGAACCTC
This sequence comes from Pseudomonas sp. NPDC087639, assembly GCF_044743385.1. Classification (NCBI taxonomy): domain Bacteria; kingdom Pseudomonadati; phylum Pseudomonadota; class Gammaproteobacteria; order Pseudomonadales; family Pseudomonadaceae; genus Pseudomonas; species Pseudomonas sp. NPDC087639. Next base: position 23,894 of record NZ_JBIUWI010000058.1, read on the forward strand.
GATGCTTTCGCGCTGGCAGCGAAGCTGGATCAGGCCGAGCAGGACGGCACACTGCCAAAAGTACTGGTGGCGGTGGCGTTTTCCGGTCAGAGCTGCGACATGCGCAAGATCGGCGAGTTGGCCGAGCGCTACAACTTCACCGTCATCGAAGATGCCTCCCATGCAGTGGGCGCCAGCTATGCCGGGCGGCCGGTCGGGTGCGGCGAATTCGCCGCGATGACCGTGTTCAGCTTCCACCCGGTGAAGATCATCACCAGCGCCGAGGGCGGCATGGTCTTGACCAATCGCCCGGAACTGGCCGAGCGCTTGCAACGCCTGCGCAGCCACGGCATGACCCGCGATCCGCAGCAGATGACTGAAGCCAGCCACGGCCCGTGGTATTACCAGCAAGTGGAACTGGGCTTCAATTATCGGATCACCGACTTGCAGGCCGCGCTCGGTTTGTCGCAACTGAACAAACTGGACGGTTTCATCGCCCGTCGACGCGAGCTGGCGGCACGTTACGCGAATTTGCTGACATATTTGCCCGTGACCTTGCCGAGCGCCCAACCGCTCGCTGAATCCGCCTGGCATCTGTACGTGATCCGCTTGCAGACCGATCGGATCAATCTCAGCCACCGCCAGGTCTTCGAAGGCTTGCGCGCGGCCGGAGTCGGGGTGAATCTGCACTATATTCCACTGCATTTGCAGCCGTACTATCGCGACCTGGGTTTCGCCGAGGGAAACTTCCCCGAAGCCGAGCGCTATTACGCCGAAGCGATCAGCCTGCCGCTGTTTCCTTTGCTGAGCGATCAGCAGCAGGACTATGTGGTCGAGCAATTGCGACAGTTGACTGAGTGAACACCGCTGTGGCGGTGGATGGGAAATGGCAATGCGCAATCTGAGTGAACAGGAACAATTCTGGCAGGGTGACTTCGGCAACGAGTACGTTGCGCGCAACGTCGGGCAATCGCTGGTGGCGGCCAATCTGGCGTTGTTTGCCAAGGCGCTGGCAAGAACGGGGCGGATCGACAGCCTGTTGGAACTCGGTACCAATGTCGGGAACAACTTGCAGGCACTGCATCAACTGTTGCCGCAATGCGAGTTGTCCGGCGTCGAGATCAACGCCAATGCCTGTGCACAGGCCAAAGCACTGGACATCGCAAAGATCTGGCACGGTTCGCTGTTCGACTTTCCCTACGAGCGCTCCTACGATCTGACGCTGAGCAAAGGCGTGTTGATTCATCTTGCCCCGGAACTGTTGCCGAAGGCCTACGCGCAGCTGTACGAGCTCAGCCAGCGCTATATCCTGATCGCGGAGTACTACAATCCGGCGCCGGTGGAAGTGTCCTATCGCGGCAACAGCGGCAAACTGTTCAAACGCGATTTCGCCGGTGAAATGCTTGATCGCTACGCTGATCTGCACCTGCTGGATTACGGCTTCGTGTATCACCGTGACTGGCAATTTCCTGCTGACGACGTCACCTGGTTCCTTCTGGAAAAACGCCCTTGAGCAACGTTGCAATCATCCCGGCCCGCGGGGGCAGCAAACGCATCCCGCGTAAGAATCTTGCGCCGTTCGATGGCGTGCCGATGATTGTCCGTTCGATTCGCACGGTGCTGGACTCGGGATTGTTCGACGAGGTTGTGGTCAGTACTGACGACGAAGAAATCGCCGAGCTCGCGCGGGCTCATGGCGCCACGGTGCCATTTTTGCGTCCTGCGCATCTGGCCGATGATTTCACCGGCACGGCAGCAGTGATCGTGCATGCCTTGCAGCAACTGCCAGCGTTTGATTACGCCTGTTGCGTCTATGCCACGGCGCCGTTGTTGCAGGCGCGGTTTCTGCGTGAAGGCTTCGAATTGCTGGAGCAGCAGTGCGACAAGTCCTTCGCGTTTTCTGTTTGCAGCTTTGGTTTTCCCGTGCAGCGCGCGTTGACGCTGGACGGGCAGGGTGCGCTGACGGCGTTGTATCCGGAGTTTCGTAATACCCGCTCGCAGGATCTGCCTGAAGCATTCCAGGATGCCGGTCAGTTCTACTGGGGCCGATGCCAGGCATGGCTGCGCGGTGAGGTGTTGTATTCGCCAGCCAGTCTGCCGGTAATCCTGCCTCGGCATCTGGTGCAGGACATCGACACCGTCGAAGACTGGAAACGCGCCGAATACCTCTACGCCGCGCTCAAGGCTGGCGGGGAAGTGCAATGAGAGTGCTGATCCGTGCGGACGCGTCGCCGACCATCGGCAGTGGTCACATTGCCCGTTGCCTGACGCTGGCCCGGGTGTTGCGCAAGCAGGGCAGTCACGTCGCATTTGCCTGTCGGCGCTTGCCGGGGCACCGGCTTGATGCGTTGCAGGCAGAGGGTTTCGAGACGCTCGCATTACCCGAACGCTATGCCGAAGAAGATCCACAGCAGGCCATCGAATCGATGCTGCCGTGGCAAGCGGACATTGATGCACTGGATGTATTGCTCGACGGCCATGAAGGGTTCGACTGGATCATTGCCGACCACTATGGCCTCGATCATCACTGGCAAACGGCGGCCCGGCGTTGGGCGTCACGGATTGCAGCAGTGGATGATCTGGCCACTCGGTGCTACAGCGTTGACCTGCTGCTCAATCAGAACCTCTCCGGCCTGAGCGAGAATTACGCGCCGCTGTTGCCTGACGGTTGTCGCACATTGCTTGGTCCGCGTTTTGCCATGCTGCGCGAGGAGTTCATTTGCCCAGCCATCGAGATCAAGTCCAAGGCTCGGCGGGTATTGGTGAATTTCGGCGGTTTCGACGCGGCGATGCAGACTCATCACGCGATGCTGGCGCTGGCGGATTTTCCCGAGCTCGAAGTGGATTTCGTCGCCGGCGCCGACAACCCGGCATGGGCACAGATGCAGGCCCTGGCCGAGACACGGCCGAATTGGCGATTGCACAGTTTTGTCAGCGATTTCCATCAACGCATGACCGAGGCCGATTTGTTTATCGGCGCCGGCGGTGGCACCAGTTGGGAGCGCGCGGCACTGGGGCTGCCAACGATCTGCATAGCCGTGTCGAATAATCAGCAGGCCAACGGCGAAGTCATGGCGGCGGCTGGCGCGCATGTGTTCATGGGCGCCCGCGAGCAGGTCAGTGTCGAGCAATTGCGCCAAGCCATCGGCTTGGTCGTCGACAATGTTTATCTGCGCCAAAGCCTGGCGGAACGTTCGCGGCAATTGGTCGACGGGCGCGGCGCGCTGCGGGTTGCGGCGGCATTGGCGGGCGCGGTGCTCAAGGTGCGCCCGGCCACGCTGGACGACGCGCAGTTGTTGTTTGACGGACGCAATGCCGAGGCGGTACGCCGCTGGTCACTGGATGCTGGCGTTATCGACTGGAAGCAACATCTGGACTGGCTGACTGCGAGCTTGCGTAACCCTCAGCGGCTGCTGTTGGTCGCTGAAGGCGATGACGGCCCGGTCGGCGTTCTGCGCTATGACTTGCGTGGTTTTGACGCGGAGGTCTCGCTGTATTTGCTGCAAGGGCGTTTTGGTCTCGGCTGGGGCGGTGCACTGTTGGCGCAGGGCGAAGCGTTCGCCTCTGCACATTGGCCGCAGATGAGCGCGATCATCGCTCAAGTGTTGCCGGCCAACCAGGCCTCACTGAATGTTTTTCGCGACGCCGGGTTCACTCAAAGTGCCTGCGCGTTCACCCGTGTTTTGAAGGATCACCGCAAATGAGCAGTTTCAAGATTGGCAATCGCCTGATCGGTGCCGACGCGCCGCCGTTCATCATTGCCGAGATGAGCGGCAACCATAACCAGTCGCTGGACGTTGCTCTGCAAATCGTCGAGGCGGCGGCCAAGGCCGGGGCGCATGCGCTGAAACTGCAAACCTATACGGCCCAGACCATGACACTGGACCTGGCAGAGGGTGAGTTCTTTATCAAGGATCCGGGCAGCCTGTGGGCGGGCACTTCGCTCTACGATTTGTATGAAAAGGCCCATACGCCGTGGGAGTGGCATGCGCCGATCTTTGCCCGCGCGAAAGAACTGGGGATGCTCGCGTTCTCGACGCCGTTCGATGACAGCGCGGTGGATTTTCTCGAAAGCCTCGATGTGCCGGCCTACAAGATTGCCAGTTTCGAAAATACTGATCTGCCGTTGATTCGTCGTGTCGCCGCCACTGGCAAGCCGCTGATTATTTCTACCGGCATGGCCAGCATCGCAGAGCTCGATGAAACCGTGCGCGCTGCCCGTGAGGCCGGCTGCAAGGATCTGGTGTTGCTCAAGTGCACCAGCACTTATCCGGCGACACCGCTTAACAGCAACGTGCGCACGATCCCGCATCTGCGTGAGCTGTTTGGATGCGAGGTCGGGCTGTCTGACCACTCGATGGGCGTCGGCGTGTCGGTCGCTGCTGTGGCGCTCGGTGCAACGGTGGTGGAAAAACACTTCACCCTCGACCGTTCGGCAGGTGGGGTGGATGCCAGTTTTTCGCTGGAACCTGCGGAAATGGCCAGTCTGGTGCTTGAGACCGAGCGTGCCTGGCAGGCCATGGGCCAAGTGCAATACGGCCCCACCGAGGCCGAGCGCAAGTCGCTGGTCTACCGCCGTTCGCTGTACGTCACCGCCGACATGGCGGCGGGCGAGGCCTTCACCGCTGCCAATCTGCGTGCCATCCGCCCCGGTCTCGGTCTGCCGCCCAAGCACACCGATGCGGTTCTCGGGCGCCACGCTCGCGCCGCGATCAAGCGCGGTACGCCGCTGGATTGGTCGTTGGTCGAATAACCCGATCTACAGCCGATTCGGCAAAATAGCGTGACCTGCGAGTCATAACGCGCATCTTCACTGTATTGTATTGATCGGGGAGATGGCGCCTGGCCCTTTATCGGTTCCAGTGATAGCCCTTTGCGCTCCCCCTCTGGTTGCCCGTTGTGGCAGCCATTTTCTGTTTGTCGGCGCCCCTCGAATCCTTGCGAGCGGTGGTTTTGGGCTGTTTTTGATTGGGAAGCCGTAATGATTGGCATAAAAAGCATTGCGAGCTACGTTCCTGTAGCCGGCGTGGACAATTACGCACAAGGTGCAAAATTCGAGAAGGATGAAGACTTCATCCTTGGCAAGATCGGCTCGGCATTCCTGCCGCGCAAAGACGCTGAACAAGAAACCTCCGATCTGTGCGTTGAAGCGGCCAATGCGCTGTTTGCCAGCAACCCTGAGCTGAAACGTGAGTCGATCGACGCGCTGATCGTCGTCACTCAGAACGGTGACGAAGAAGGCCTGCCGCATACTGCCGCGATCGTGCAGGACAAGCTCGGTCTGCCGACCAATGTCGCGGCGTTCGATATTTCCTTGGGCTGCTCCGGTTACGTCTACGGCATCTATGCGATCAAGGGCTTCATGGAAGCCGCAGGCCTGAAGAACGGCTTGCTGATCACCGCTGACCCTTATTCGAAGATCGTCGACCCGGAAGATCGCAACACCACCATGCTCTTCGGCGATGCCGCCACCGCCACCTGGATGGGCGAAGATCCGACCTGGGCGTTGGGTAAAGCCAAGTTCGGCACTGACGGCTCCGGCGCTCCGCACCTTAAGGTCAGCAATGGTGTGTTCTTCATGAACGGTCGTCAGGTGTTCAACTTCGCGCTGCTCAAAGTCCCGGCGCATCTGCATGAATTGCTCGACGATTCCGGCCTCAAGGCTGACGACATCGATGCGTTCTGCATTCACCAGGGCAGTGCGGCAATTGTCGATGCGGTGGCGCGGCGCTTCGAAGGCGAGCCGGAGAAGTTCATCAAGGACATGGTCGAGACCGGCAATACCGTGTCGTCGAGTGTTCCGTTGCTGCTGGAAAAACACGTGCTCGATTCTGACTGGAGTCGCGTTGCGATCAGTGGTTTCGGCGTTGGTTTGTCTTGGGGTTCGGCGATCATCTATCGTCCCTGAGTCATCTGATTTTCTATAAAACGCGGCACAAAAAAGCGCTCAAGGTGTAACCTTGAGCGCTATTTTTTTGCCCGGATGTCAGGCGAGGCGCCATGAGCGAGTTTTTTCAATCCAATATCCAGATCATCGAAAAGCGCTGGCCTGCGGTGGCTGCGCGTCTGCTGAGCGAAGACCCGAGCTCGTTGCAGGCCGATCTGGTGGAAGGACTGGGCTCGACCTTGAGCGTCAATGGCATTCAGTTGACCAGTCGGCATGACCGTATGCGTGAAGCGCAGGTGCAGGCCGCAAGCCTGGCAGCCGACAGCCCGGTGTTACACATCTACGGTGCCGGGTTGGGCGATCTGCAACACGAGCTGCTGCTACGTCCGGCACTCGCGCAATTGCACGTGCACATTCTCAATGGCGCCGTGTTTTCGCTGGTGCTGCAACTGCTTGATCAAGCACCGTGGCTCGGCGATTCACGCGTCCAGTTGCACTACGCCGGTGATCGCGAGGAAATCTGCCTGCCTTTCTTTGCCTTGCCGTCCGAGCTGGTGCTGGCAGACGACTACAACGCGAAAATCCGCGACCGACTGATCAGCGAGACGCACCTTACGTTCAATAATCGCGAGTTCGATCCGCACGCTGCGCACATTGTCGAACGCTTGCATGCCAGTCAGACGCTGATGCACGTCGATGCGGATGTCGCCGAGCTGTTCGGCACATGCGCGGGCATGCCGGTGTTTGTGATTGCGACAGGGCCGAGCCTGGAAATGCACTTCCAGCGATTGCGGACGATCCGCGAGCAACAGCCACGGCCGCTGTTTATCTGTGTCGACACCGCGTATAGACCGTTGCTTGAACAGGGGATTCGCCCCGACATCGTGGTTACGATCGATCAGCGCATTGCCGAGCGTCACTTGCCACCGGCCGGCACGAGCGCCATTCGTCTGGTGTATATGCCCATGGTCGATCCGTCAGTGTTGAGTGCCTGGCAAGGCCCGCGCTATGTAGCCTATTCACCTAGTCCGATCTATCAGGCCTTGCGCCAGCAATTTCCCAGAGGTGAATTGCATGGGGGCGGTAGCGTGATCCACCCTGCAGTGGATCTGGCGGTGAAAATGGGTGCCGGGGAAATCACCCTGTTCGGTGCCGACTTTGCCTTCCCGGGCGACAAGACCCATGCCGGCTGGAATGACGGTGAACTGGGACCTCAACTCGGTGCGGCGAAACACTGGGTGCTCGATGGCCACGGCCAACGCATCAAAACCCAACTCAACTTCCGTAGCTATCTGTGCGAACTGGAGCGCTTTATCGCCGGGCATCCTCAGGTGCGCTTTTACAACAGCAGTCGGGCCGGGGCGATCATTGCCGGGACCGCCTTTCATCCGGAGTTGGCGCTATGAGTGCAATGTTTGTCGAGCAGGCACAGCAGTGTGCGACGTTGTTCCGGCTGGGGCGTGACGTTGAGGCAGGGTTGGCGATGATTGATCTGGCCGCTGCGCTGCAACCATCCTTCGATCAAGCGGGTGCGGATAATCAACACCAATGGCTGCAGGTTCTCAGTCTGATGCTGGAATGTCAGGAGGCGCAAAACTGGCTGGCACTGGCGGATTACCTCGAATACGAATTGACTCAACTGATCACGGACAGTCTGTCCGTTTAGACAACTTCTCCCCACTCGTCGGTTCTGGCTCCCGATCTTGAGCTTCCGGCGTATTCCTGACGCCATTTTTTCGTTTGTCGACGGCCGCCAAGTCCTTGATTTACGAGGGGTGGCCGTCTGATGGCAATTTTTTTCGAAAATCCCCTAAAGCAAGTCCCAATCCCGACGATAACTATTACGAAGGTTCTCTAGGCCATACCCGGCGGTTGCCAGGGCCGGAAGCCGCAGTACCCAACCAACGAGGAATTCGTCATGGCTTTAACAGTAAACACTAACGTCACATCGTTGAACGTTCAGAAAAACCTGAACCGTGCTTCCGACGCTCTGTCGACTTCGATGACTCGCCTGTCTTCCGGCCTGAAAATCAACAGCGCTAAAGACGACGCCGCCGGCCTGCAAATCGCTACCCGTATGACTTCGCAGATCCGTGGTCAGACCATGGCGATCAAAAACGCCAACGACGGTATCTCGATCGCTCAGACCGCTGAAGGCGCGATGCAAGAATCGACCAACATTCTGCAGCGTATGCGTGAACTGGCTGTTCAAGCACGAAACGACTCGAACGGCACCGACGACCGTGCTGCTCTGAACAAAGAATTCGCGACCATGTCGGACGAGCTGACTCGTATCGCCAAGTCGACCAACCTGAACGGCAAAAACCTGATCGACGGTACTGCTGGCACCATGACCTTCCAGGTTGGTTCCAACACTGGCGCTACCAACCAGATCACCATCACTCTGAACAGCGGCTTCGACGCTGCAACTCTGAGCGTTGGTTCGGCTACTATCGCTGTTACCGGTACCGACAGCACCACTGCTGAAGCAAGCACCAAAGCTGCAATCGACGCGATCGACAAAGCTCTGAAAACCATCAACACCAGCCGTGCGGACCTCGGTGCTGCTCAGAACCGTCTGACCAGCACTATCTCCAACCTGCAAAACATCAACGAAAACGCCAGTGCTGCACTGGGTCGCGTACAAGATACCGACTTCGCTGCTGAAACTGCACAGCTGACCAAGCAACAAACTCTGCAACAAGCTTCGACCGCAGTTCTGGCTCAGGCCAACCAACTGCCATCCGCTGTACTGAAACTGCTTCAGTAATAGCTGGTGAGTTTTGGCGGGGGAGTGCGCTTGTCGCGCTCTCTCGCTTTTTACTTTTTTAAGAGGTGATGGACATGGATATGAGCGCCAAGCTGAACTTGTCTTATCCTGCGGCCAAGCAGGCGACGACTGTTGCCGACAAGCCTGCGGAGAAGCCTCGCCCGGTGGTTGCCCCGGTAGCTATCGTCAAGGATGAACGCAAAAGCGATCAGACCGAGCAGGAAAAACTGAAGATGGCCGTTCAGGAAATCGAAAAGTTTGTGCAGTCGGTCAAGCGCAATCTGGAGTTCTCGATCGATGAGCCTTCAGGCAAAGTAGTGGTCAAAGTGATTGCCAGCGAATCCGGTGAGGTGATCCGTCAGATCCCCAACGAAGAAGTGCTGAAACTGGCAAACAGTTTGAATGATGCAAGCAGCCTGTTGTTCAGCGCTAAAGTCTGACAGCTGGCACGAATTTTGTTGCTATGTTCTTTTGGGCGTTGTAGTGGTCAAAAGACCGGCGACACACTTAAGGGAGTTCCACATGGCAAGTCCAATTCTACCGGGCACGGGTTTAGGCTCCGGCCTTGATACCGGTGCTATCGTCAAAGCTCTGGTAAACGCTGACAAAGCGGCCAAGCAAGGTCAAATCGACCGTGGGACTGCGACCAACACCTCAAGCATTTCCGGTATTGGTACCTTGAAGTCGTTGATGACGGCTTTCACCCAGACCTTGACGGATCTGGGCAGTCTCTCCAATCCGCAGTTTCCGGGTTTTGCTGCAACCTCTTCTGATCCAAAGATCCTCGGCGCCACTGCCGGCAACACGGCGGTCAATGGTAACTACGTTGTGACCGTCGGCAAGCTGGCCACCTCCTCGAAGGTTGCCAGTGCCGCTTTTGCAGGTGGTAACACCAGTCCGATTACGGCTGGCACGCTGACCATCAAGCAGGGTACTGGCACATATAACCTCGACATCAAGGCTGGGGCGACACTGCAATCGGTGCGCGACTCGATCAACGGTGACGACAAGCTCAAGAGCGCAGGCATCAGTGCCAACATCGTCACTGACTCCTTTGGTTCGCGTCTGGTATTGGGTTCTACTACCACGGGTGCGGGTTCCGATATTTCCGTCAGCGGAATTTCCGAGCTGGCCATCAATGGCAGTACCGTGATTGGCACCAGCGGCTCGCCGATGACGGCGACTTCCGCGGGTTCCATTGGTGCTCTGGCGATCGATGCCGAATTCACCATCGACGGCATGGCCCTGACCAGCAAGAGCAATACCGTCGACAAGGCTGTTTCCGGCCTGACCTTGAATCTGGTAGCGACCGGTACCTCCACTGTCACCGTCGCCAGCAACAACGATGGCTTGAAGGCTTCCATTCAGAAGTTCGTCGATGCCTACAATGCTCTGGCCAACGGCATCACTGCGCTGACCAAGCCTTCCCTGGACGATGATGGCAAGCCGACCGTTGCGGCGGCTCTGACTGGCGACGCCTTGCCGCGTTCGATCCTGTCGGCCATCCGTGAGCCGCTGTCGCAAACCGGTTCGGGCGACAAGCTGACCGTTCTGGCGCAACTGGGCATTACCACCGATCAGAAAACCGGTGCGCTCTCTTTTGACAGCACCAAGTTCACCGCTGCCATGAATGACAAGAAGCTGGGTGGCGAAGTCCAGAAGATGTTCGTTGGCGAGTTGGGTTCTGACAACGGTCTGCTCAAGCGCATGCAAAAAGCGATTACGCCGTTCTCCACTACTGGCGGGATTCTGGATCAGCGCACCACCAGTCTGAACAAGACCAAGACCAAACTGACCAATGATCAGGCTGCGCTCGATCGTCGTATCGAAACCCTGACCGCTGTACTGACCAAAAAGTACAACGACATGGACACCCTTGTCGGCAAGCTGAAGGCCACCGCCAGCAACATCACTTCGATGTTCGAGGCGTTGACCGCTCAACAGAAAGGCTAAGGCCTGAAACGCCAAAAGCCCGGCAGCGTTTTTCTACGCTCCGGGCTTTTTGTATTTCAATCTAAAGTTTTTTGACGCATCGTCGATACCCTTGATATGCGTCCCACAGAAATTTGATGAGGTAGAACATGAATCCGATGTTAGCCCTTCGCCAATACCAGAAGATTGGCGCTCAGGCGCAGACTTCCGAAGCCAGCCCGCATCGTCTGGTGCAGATGCTGATGGAAGGTGGTCTTGATCGTATTGCCCAGGCCAAAGGTGCCATCGAGCGCAAGGATATCCCGAACAAGGGCATCCTGATCGGCAAAGCCATCGGCATCATCGGTGGTCTGCTTGAAGGGCTTGATCTGGATAATCGGTCGGAGCAGGTTGGCGAGTTGGCCAATCTCTATGAATACATGATGAAGCGTCTTACCGAAGCCAACGCCAAGACCGATCCAAAGATCCTCGACGAAGTCGCTGACCTGCTGCGCACGGTCAAGGACGGCTGGGATGCCATAGGCACGCCGGCTCCACAGTTTTAAGGAGATCACCATGAGTCTTGTATTGCAGCGAATCGAAGAAACCCGCGAGGCTCTGGTCGGTGCTCTGGCCGAGCGCAACTGGGAAGCTATTGGCGAGCTGGATCTGGCTTGCCGTTCCTGCATGGAAGACGTCTTGAGTGAAGCTTCGGTGGACGAGGCCGCGTTGCGCGATAACCTTGAGGAATTGCTCGGGGTTTACAAAAAGCTGCTCGAGGCGGCGACGGGGGAGCGGCAGGCGATAGCCAACGAGATGTCGCAGATCACCCAAGCGCAGAACGCGGCAAAGGTTTACCATCTGTTTGGTTAATTAACCCCCAGTTAATCCAGATATGTGCGCCATAAATTTGACTGTGCACGGTTTTTTGACTTAACTAGTGGCTGATTTCAGATTTCAGGCGTCTACAGGCACATGGTGTCCTGCAAGCGTCTCGCTTGCCCCATTTTTCGGGCATTGAGTTGACTAGGGAAGTTGCTATTGCATGTGGCGTGAAACCA
>NZ_JBIUWI010000059.1:0-1308 GCF_044743385.1 Pseudomonas sp. NPDC087639
TAGAGGAAGTTTTCTTTGTGGTGCGCCAGGCACCACTTGGCCATGATCGAGCCGCCACGGGAAACAATGCCGGTCACGCGTTTGGCGGTCAGCGGCACGTAGCGCAACAACACGCCAGCGTGGATGGTGAAGTAGTCGACGCCCTGCTCCGCCTGCTCGATCAGCGTGTCACGGAACAGCTCCCAGGTCAGGTCTTCAGCAGCGCCGCCGACTTTTTCCAGAGCTTGGTAAATCGGCACGGTACCGATCGGCACTGGCGAGTTGCGGATGATCCACTCGCGGGTTTCGTGAATGTGTTTGCCGGTGGACAAGTCCATGACCGTGTCCGAGCCCCAACGAATGCCCCAGGTCAGTTTCGCCACTTCTTCTTCGATGGACGAACCCAGTGCGCTGTTGCCGATGTTGCCGTTGATCTTCACCAGGAAGTTACGGCCGATGATCATCGGTTCCAGTTCGGTGTGGTTGATGTTGGCCGGAATGATCGCGCGGCCACGGGCAATTTCTTCACGGACGAATTCAGGGGTGATGATTTTCGGCACGCTGGCGCCGAAGCTGTGCCCGGCGTGTTGCTGGTCCAGCAGCCCGGCGGCGCGAGCCACTTCGAGCTTCATGTTTTCGCGGATGGCGACGTATTCCATCTCGGCGGTAATGATGCCCTTGCGTGCATAGTGCATTTGGCTGACGTTGGCCCCTGCCTTGGCGCGGCGCGGGTTGTTGACGTGGGCGAAACGCAGCTTGGTCAGCTCGGCGTCAGCCAGGCGTTCCTGGCCAAAATTGGAACTCAAGCCAGGCAGGCGCTCGGTATCACCACGGGATTCGATCCACGCCGAGCGCACATCGCCCAAGCCTTTGCGCACGTCGATGATGACGTTGGGATCGGTGTACGGGCCTGAGGTGTCGTACACGACGACCGGCGCGTTGATCTCGCCGCCGAAGTCGGTCGGGGTCACGTCGAGGCTGATTTCGCGCATCGGCACGAGGATGTCCGGGCGAGAACCCTGAACGTAGACCTTTTGCGAACGGGTGAACGGCTTGACCGATTGTTCGTCGACCTTGGCCGAATCGCTCAGGTTGATCGCGTTTTTAGATTTTGTAGTCATCACGGGCTCTCCAGACAGCATCCAGGCAGTGGATTGTCGGAGCAGAACCTGAAAGGCACGGACGCACCAGGACTGGTGCTGTGCATCGTCGTCGAGCGTTCGATTGTCGAACAATTTCCCGGACGAAGCACAAGAGGACTCGCCGGGTGACGAGAAATCTTGTTCCCTACGCAGGCGCTAACCTGATCAGGTTCAACGGGATCCGAGA
>NZ_JBIUWI010000059.1:1318-35419 GCF_044743385.1 Pseudomonas sp. NPDC087639
AGTTTGTTGATCTTTTTATCGGTGTATGTTCTTGTGGTGTGTTTTGGTTTTGTGTTTTGTTGTTTGTTTTGGTTGTGCTTTCTTTTTTTTGTTCAACGGGATCCGAAATTATTCGATCTCAGCCTCATAGCAAGGCACCCCGACAAGAACCCGGCCAGTCTAGACACAACCGGCAAAGAACGCCAACACCGCGGCAAACACCATGATGAATGGCGCAATTGGCAGGACTTGCAGGATTGTTGCCGCTTCAATGCACAACTACACTCGCCTTGCCCCGCTGCGCCTTGACGCTGCAGGGGCTGCGCCGTAGCCTTGGCGCGCACATTATTTCCATAATATTCATGCTAGGGATCGCCTCATGCTGCGCAAACTTTCACTGGCTCTTGCCGTGTCTTGTGCGTCCAACGCAATGGCCTGGGCAGCAGAAGCGCCCTTGTCGAGCAAAACCGATCTGGTCAGCGTCTATCAGGAAGCGGTCGACAACAACGCCGATCTGGCCGCAGCCCGCGCCCAGTATGGCGCGCAGAAAGAAGTGGTGCCGCAGGCCCGCGCCGGCTTGCTGCCGAACCTGTCCGGCGGCGCCGAAGTCGCCGACGTACGCACCTCGATCGACCAGCCTTCGGCCATTGCCAACCGCAGTGCGCATTCCTATCAGGCAACCCTTGCCCAACCGCTGTTCCGCGCCGATCGCTGGTTCCAGTTCCAGGCCGCCAAAGACGTCAATGAGCAAGCCGCGTTGCAACTGTCGGCTACCGAGCAGAACCTGATCCTGCAATCGGCCGAAAGCTACTTCAACGTGCTGCGCAGCCAGGACAATCTAGCCTCGACCAAAGCTGAAGAAGCGGCGTTCAAGCGTCAGCTCGACCAGTCCAACGAGCGCTTTGACGTCGGCCTGTCGGACAAGACCGATGTGCTGCAATCGCAAGCCAGTTACGACACCGCGCGGGCCAACCGGATCGTCGCGCAGCGTCAGGTTGATGATGCGTTCGAAGCGCTGATCACCCTGACCAACCGCCAGTACAACGCGATTCAGGGCATCGTGCACACGCTGCCGATCCTGCCGCCGGCACCGAACGACGCCAAGGCCTGGGTCGACACCGCAGCAAAACAGAACCTCAATCTGCTGGCTAGCAACTATGCCGTCAGCTCGGCCGAACAGACCTTGAAGCAGCGCAAGGCCGGCCACTTGCCGACCCTCGACGCCGTGGCCAAATACGAAAAAGGTGACAACGACGCCCTCGGTTTCGCCAACCCGAACGCCTTCGGCACTCCCTACCGTGGCAACGTCGAACAGAGCACGCTGGGACTGCAACTGAACATCCCGATCTACAGCGGCGGGCTGACCAGCTCGCAGGTGCGCGAGTCCTACTCGCGCCTCGATCAAACCGAACAGCAGCGCGAAGGCCTGCGTCGGCAAGTGGTGGAAAACACCCGCAACCTGCACCGCGCGGTGAACACCGACGTCGAACAGGTGCAGGCGCGCCGCCAGTCGATCATCTCCAACCAGAGCGCGGTGGAAGCCACGGAAATCGGCTATCAGGTGGGTACCCGCAACATCGTCGACGTGCTCGATGCGCAGCGTCAGCTGTACTCTTCGGTGCGCAATTACAACAATACCCGCTACGACTACATCCTCGACAACCTGCGCTTGAAGCAAGCCGCCGGCACGTTGAACCCGGGCGACTTGCAGGATCTGGCGCGTTATCTGAAAGCCGACTACAACCCGGACAAAGACTTCCTGCCGCCGGATCTGGCCAAGGCTGCCGAGGCGCAGCTCAGGGCGCGGCCTTAAGCCTTAAAAGCAAAAGATCGCAGCCTTCGGCGGTTCCTACATAAATTCTCTGTAGGAACCGCCGAAGGCTGCGATCTTTTTGCTTTGCTACTGACTACTTGATCAACCTGCCCAACCCATCCAGCAATCGCTGCAAAGCGCCCTGATTGCGGCGCATCACCGCCAGCCCAGCCTCAGCCATGCGCTGCGCATCACGTGGCAGTTCGAACAAGCGCTGCACTTCCACCGCCAGCCCTTCAGCATCATCCACCTCGACCAACGCCCCGGCTTCGCGCAATTGCGCGGCGATGTCGAGGAAGTTGAACAGGTGCGGACCGCTGAGCACCGGTTTCGCCAGGGCTGCCGGCTCCAGCAGGTTGTGCCCGCCGTTCGGCACCAGACTGCCGCCAACAAAAGCGCTGTCCGCCAAGGCATACAGAAACAGCAATTCGCCCATGGTGTCGCCGAGCAGAACAGATGTTTCGGCCGCAACGTTAGCGCCGGTCGAGCGGCGCACGGTGGCAAACCCTTCGCGTTGGCACAGTTCGAACACCGAGTTGAAGCGCTCCGGATGACGCGGCACCAGAATCAACAGTGCATTCGGATAGTTGGCCAGCAGACGACGATGAGCATTCAGCACCACTTCATCCTCGCCTTCGTGGGTGCTGGCAGCGATCCATACCGGACGCTCCAGCGCCTGCCATTGGCCGCGCAGTTCAGCGGCGCGTTGCAGCAGTTGCGGGTCGATGGTCAGGTCGAACTTGATCGAGCCGGTGACTTCGACAGTCTTAGAGCGTGCGCCGAGATCGCGGAAACGCTGCGCTTCGGTTTCGGTCTGCACGGCGAAAAAACTCATCTCGGCAAGCATCGGCGCGGTCAGTTTGCTGAAGCGGCCGTAGCCCTTGGCTGAGCGTTCGGACAATCGACCGTTGGCCAGCGCCACCGGAATGCCGCGCTTGGCACATTGGTGAATGTGGTTGGGCCAGAGCTCGGTTTCCATGATCACCGCGAGCTTCGGCTGCACGCGATCAAGAAACCGCGCCGCCGCGCACGGCAAGTCGTACGGCAGGTAGCAATGCTGGATGCGCGGCTCGTTGGCGAACAGTGCGTGAATGCGTTCCGAGCCGGTTGGGGTCATGCAGGTCACGGTGATCGGCAGCTGTGGATAACGTTGCAGCAAGGCGCGAATCATCGGCGCCGCGGCAATGCTTTCGCCCACCGATACCGCATGTACCCAGATGCCGCCGGGTTGCAGTGTCGGCATGCCATAAGTGAAACGTTCGCCAATCCGTTTGGCATACGCCGGCGCCTTGCGCGCCCGCAGCCACAGCCGAATCGCCACCAATGGCAGCCCCAGGTAAAACAGCGCGGTGTAGAGAGTTCTATTCATGGCGCCGGAGTTTATCGACTTTTGTCGCCGATCGCCTGCAAGTGCACGGCAAAACGTTCTGCCAGCCAGCGGGCGGCCGGGCCGAGCGGCTCGTCGCGGCGCCAGACCAGTTCCACCACCAGCGCCGGCGGCGTCCATTCGCTGTCGAGCTCGACCATCAAGCCCTGATACGCCGAATACTGCACCACATGCCGAGGCAGCCACGCCCAGCCAAGATCCCGCACCAGCCATTCGGCCATCACGTAGAAACTGTCGGCGCGCCACACCTGCGGGCTGGCCGGCTCGTTGCCGGGATAAACGCTGGTTTGCGTGGACATCAGCAATTGCCGGTGTTGCGCCAGTTGCTGGCAGGTGACGTAGGGCTGAGTCGCCAACGGATGATTGACGCCGCAGACGGTGACCATTTCCACGCTGCCCAGCACCCGCCGCTCCAGCGCTTCGGGAATTTCATCGTGATAGAACAGCAGCCCGAGATCGGCGCGACGTTCGACCAGTTTGCGTGAAACTTCGCCTTGGGCAGCGCTGGTCAGTTGCAACTCCAGACTGGGAAATTGCTCGGCCAGCGCGCCAAAACTTTCCACCAGCGCCTGATAGGGCATGGCTTCGTCCTGCGCCACACGCAATTGCGCTTCCTGGCCGCGCATCATCGCCATCGCCCGACCGTTCAGGCGCTCGCATTGGCGCAAGACTTCGCGGGCCTCTTCCAGCAACGCATCGCCCGCTTCGGTGAGGCTCGGCTGGCGGCCGCTGCTACGCTCGAACAGGCTCACGCCCAGATCGTCTTCGAGCATGGCGATGGCGCTGCTGATCGCCGACTGCGCCTTGCGTTGCTGGCGTGCGACGGCGGAGAACGAACGCTGTTCGGCGACATCGACAAATACCCGTAGCTGATCAAGATTCCACTGCATGCTGGCTCACCAACCCATCTTCAAAACAGATAGGTAATGACTTTACCCCATCTGGTGAATCTCTAAAATGCCGGCTCAGAAAGCAACGTTTTACATGAGGATTTGAACCATGAACGCCTACGCCTACCTGGCTATCGCCATTTGCGCCGAAGTGATCGCCACCGTTTCGATGAAAGCCGTCAAAGGTTTCAGCACCCCGCTGCCACTGCTGCTGGTGATCGTCGGCTACGGGATCGCCTTCTGGATGCTGACGCTGGTGGTGCGCACGGTGCCAGTGGGCGTCGCTTACGCGGTGTGGGCCGGGATGGGCATCGTGATGGTCAGCGTTGCGGCGCTGTTTATCTATGGGCAGAAGCTGGATATCCCGGCGATGCTGGGGATGGCGTTGATTGTTCTGGGTGTTGTAGTTATCCAGCTGTTCTCGAAAACCGCCGGGCACTAACGGGCAAGCTCGCTCCCACATTTGGTTTTGCGTCAGCTCTGTTGATCATCGACAAATCCGCCTCTTTCCCGAGTCTGTATACTGCGCCCTCGTCTTGAACACTGAGGTCGTTGCATGCCATCCGTTATTTCCACCGACGTTCTGATTGTCGGCGCTGGTGTTGCCGGCCTCTGGCTGAACGCGCGCCTGCGCCGCCAGGGTTTTTCGACCGTGCTGGTGGAAAGCGCCAGCCTCGGCGGCGGGCAGAGTGTGAAATCACAAGGCATCATCCACGGCGGCGCCAAGTACGCGTTGCACGGTGCGCTGACCGGCGCCTCGGAAGCCATCGCCGACATGCCGCGCCGCTGGCGTGAAGCACTGGCCGGCGACGGTGAACTGGATCTTTCCGGCGTTCGTCTGCTCTCCGAAGCGCATTACCTGTGGTCGCCGGGCACCCTCGCCGGCAACCTCACCAGTTTCTTCGCCAGCAAAGCAGTGCGTGGCCGTGTCGATCAGGTCAAGGGCGAGCAATTGCCGCCGGCGCTGCAAGACAAGCGCTTCAAGGGCAAGGTCTATCGTCTCGCCGAACTGGTGATCGACGTTCCGAGCCTGATCCAGCGTCTGGCCGATCTGGCCGGTGATGGATTGCTCGCCGGGCAAACCATCGAGCCGCTGCTGGAAGCTGGCGTGCTGGTCGGCCTGAAAGTCGACGGTCGCGAGATCCGCGCCCAGCGCATCGTCCTCAGCGCCGGCGCCGGCACTGCCGATCTGCTCACCGCTCTGGGCCTGAGTCACCCGGCCATGCAACGCCGCCCATTGCACATGATCATCGCCAAGGGCCCGGGCCTGAAACCGCTGTACGCCCACTGTCTGGGCGGCGGCACCAAGCCGCGCATCACCGTCACCACCCACCCGGCCGCTGATGGCCAGTGGGTCTGGTACATGGGCGGCGACATTGCCGAGAGCGAAGGCGTGAACCGCGAGCCAGCCGAACAGATCGCCACCGCGCAAAAAGAAATCTCGCAGTTGCTGCCATGGATCGACCTCAGCACCACGCAATGGGCAACCCTGCGTGTCGACCGTGCCGAGCCGCTGCAAACCGGTCTGACGCGCCCGGACAACGCCTTCCTCGCTGAAGAGGGGCGCTTGCTGGTTGGCTGGCCAACCAAACTGGCACTGGCACCAGACTTCGCTGATCGGGTGATCGCCTCCTTGCAACGCGACGGCATCCAGCCGCAAGCCATTGCACCACTGCCACCTCTGCCAAAACCGCCGATGGGCGTGCCTGCCTGGGAGCAACTGCTGCCATGACGATAGCGACCCTGCACGACTTGCACCGCCCGCTGGGCAGCACCGGCCTGATGGTTTCGCCACTGGGTTTGGGCACGGTCAAACTTGGCCGCGACCAAGGCGTGAAATACCCCAACGGCTTTCAGATTCCCGATGACGATGACGCGCGCCGGCTACTCAAACTCAGCCGCGATATGGGCATCAACCTGATCGACACCGCGCCGGCCTACGGTCGCAGCGAAGAGCGCCTCGGCCCGCTGTTGCGCGGCCAGCGCAATGACTGGGTGATCGTCAGCAAGGTCGGTGAAGAGTTTGCCGACGGCCTGTCGCGCCATGACTTCAGCGCAGCGCACACGCGGATGTCGGTGGAGCGCAGCCTGCAACGTCTGGAAACGGATTTCATCGATCTGGTGCTGGTGCATTCCGACGGCAACGACATGGCCATCCTTGAGCACGAGGAGGTTTACGCCACACTTGCGACGCTCAAGGCTGAGGGCAAGATTCGCGGCTTCGGCTTTTCAGGCAAAACCGTCGAAGGCGGATTAAAAGCACTGGAGCAAGGCGACTGTGCGATGGTCACCTACAATCTGAACGAACAAAACGAGAAAGCTGTCATTGACTATGCTGCTGCCCACGGCAAAGCCATTCTGGTGAAAAAAGCCCTGGCCAGTGGTCACGTTTGCCTGAGCCCAGGCTTCGACCCGGTGCGCGCCAGCTTCGAGTTGCTGTTTGCCCAGCCTGGCGTGGCCAGTGCTATTGTCGGAACGATCAATCCGCTGCACCTCGCCCACAACGTTGCGACCGTTGCCCAGGTCCTTCGTGGTCACTGACGCCGCCCCGCGGCCTTAAGCAGGAGCCGATATGCCGCGCACGCTCATCAGAAAGAACCCGAGCAACTTCAAGACCCTGCCCCTGTACGTAGAAGCTACGCCCGAAGGCCTGACCTATCAGAGCGTCGGCATGCCGCTGAACTTCGCGCAGACCTTGCAACGACGCAAACCGGTCAGCGTGGCGGACGCCGAGCGCTTCTCGCTGGAGCTGGCCAATCTCGGGGTTTCGGTGCGCCTGACCCTGCACTGGCAAAATCGCGATTACTGGGTGTTGGTGCGTCAGCGGCGGCAGGATCGCGGCGATGTGGTGCTCAAGCTGATTTCCGGTTACGTGCCGGCCCACGAACTGAATATTCCGCTGCACACGGCCATTCAAGAGATCGCCGAAGAGTGTTTGCTGGAAACCCCGGAGGGCTGGCTCGGCGGGCGCTTCAACGACACCTGGCTGCCGGCGCCCTACTCGTCCGCGCTGCATTATCGCGAAGCCCTGCCGTTTCGCCTGACGCCACTGTCCGGCGCAGCACGACCGGTGCGGTGCGCCAATCTGCAATTGCAGGAGCGGCCGCTGGCCTATGTCCATTTACCGACCGCTTCATTGCAATTGATCTACGACCTGCGTCTGGACGTGCCCAAGGAAGCCAAATCCCTGAGCCTGTTCCACGTCGATGAGCGTCTGGAAGGTGATCAACTGGTGGCGCGGCTCGACCGCAAACGCCCCGACCTGTACTTGATGCCGCTCAAGGACGGCGCGCCACTGGCCGAGCTGTACACCCTCAAACGCGACAAACTCCTGCCGGCCAGCACCCGTGGACTTTACCTGGCCGAGAGCTTTGCGACCCAGCAAGGCTGGGTCGTGCGCGACGAGCGGATTCGCTGGAAAGACTGGGTCGTGCAACAGGGCCTGCAACCGGCGAAGCCGCCTCGCGCGGGACTCAAGCAATTGAGTCTGAAGGCGCTGAGCCTGGTTGGAATCGGCAAGAAACGCGCGAGCAAATAGCCGGTTAGCATCTTTTATTTTGGGCGAAACAGCTTTTGCCACCAACGACGAGGTTGCAGGGGCACCACGATAACGTCTGAAGCCTGAAGCCAGTTCCGCTCATAATCCCAGGCATGGCCACCCCACAGTTTTCCTGCTTCATTGGAAAAACCCAGGGTCATGAGCTGATAGGTAAAACCGGCATGGCCGCGCAACCAGTCGAACAGCACCAGCGTGCTGAACCCCGTAGAAGGTCCAGCGTAGAGCTTGCCTGAGGGGCGATTTACCGGATAGTTCAACAGCGGCGGCAATGGAATACGATCCATGTACATGGCCACCCCCGGCAACGGAGACATCGGAGTTATAGACCCCACCAAGAGGGTGAAACAACGTTCGCTCGCCTGATCTAACAACCGCTGCACATCAGGTCCGCAGGGGAGCCCGAAAAAGTACGCATCCGGCGCATTGCATCCGTGCACAAAAATATTCACGCTTCGCGAATTGAGCAGTGGTGCCTTGATGCAGGTATTGAAACTGACGACGACGTCATTGTCGCCAATGTTCAGCGCCTGAAAATCCGCCGCCGTAATCGCTGGATTGTTCGCGATCAGCACGACCCGCTCCGCACGACTCAGACACTCACGCAACGGCTCAGGCAACGCGTCCACGATAGACTGGTCACCGCCGGGTAGCGCATCCAGCGCCATCTGTTCGTTTTTCATTCAGACCAGTACCTTCATGCCGTAACGCAACTTGACCCAGAACCGCGTGAACCGCGAAGGCGGCTGCCATGGGCGCATCTCGCGCTGGATCTCAGTGGCGAGGGCCTGGCCGACACGGGCGAAGGAATAGCGACTCTCTGCAAAGGCCTGGCCGTTTCTGGCGATACGCTCTGCCAGTTGCGGGTCATCCTGCAGCAGTTTGATCTTTTCCACTGCCTCGTCTTCGCTGCGATAAAACACGGTGTTGTGCATGTCTTCGAAACCGAGCAACTGGTCTTCTTCGCCCTGGCTCCAGGCCAGCAGTACACAGCCGCAGGCCATGGCTTCGAAGTTCTTGATCATGAACTCGTTCATGCCGATGTCGGCGCTGACGAAAATCTTGATGCGATTGAGCGTTTCCAGGTATTCGGAGCCCGATTTTGTGCGGGTCACCAGCATACCGGTGCGCTGCGTCAGGGATTCGAGCAGCGCCTTGCGCTGGGCGTACTCGGTGCTTTTCAGGCTGCCGAGAAAACCGATGGGAATGTCGCGCTCGGCACCGGTGTTGCGCAGCATCTGCTCGTCGTAACCCTTGGAGACGAACACCGTGTCGATGCCTTCCGCCAGCATCTTGCGGGCCACCACCGCACCGGACACCAGCGCCCGGCAACTCGGCAGACGACGGTAGAGACGCGAATACACGCCACGGTATTTACTGGCAGGCATGTAGTTCTGGTAGGCGTCGTGTTCGAGAAAAACCAGCCCGGGAATACACTTGAGCACCCGCAGTTGCGGGGCCAGGCGCTTGACCCGGGAGAAGATCACCACACGGTCGAAAGTCTGGTAATCGACCGAAGCCAGAAACGGTCCCAGGTTCATCTGTTGCTGCTTGCTCAAGCGGTAGATGACACATTCATCACAGTTCTGCTGCACGATGTCGTATAGCCGATCAAGAATGACCCGCTGCTCGCCCATCACCAGGAGCATGACTTTCATAGGTTAATTGACCACGCGACGCAGGCAGGCGCAAAGGATTCAACCCTGCCAACATCAACGGAAACGGTTAGTTCCCCAAGGCAAAATCCTTTCACACGCAGCTCACAACGACAAAAATTCATCTGATCAGCGACTGCGGATTTTTTCGACAATCGCGGTCGTCGAGCTGTTTTCCACCAGCCCCAGCACTTTCACAGTGCCGCCATAAGCCGTCACGATGTCGGCGCCGACAACCTGGTCGATCCCGTAATCGCCGCCCTTGACCAGTACGTCCGGTTTGACCTCGCGCAACAGATTTTCCGGCGTGCCTTCAGAGAAGCTGATAACCCAGTCCACCGCCCCAAGCCCCGCCAGAACCGCCATGCGCCGGTCGACACTGTTGATCGGGCGACCAGGCCCTTTCAGGCGGCTGACCGACGCGTCGTCGTTGACTGCGACAATCAAACGATCGCCCTGGGCCCGCGCCTGTTCCAGATAGGTCACATGGCCGGCGTGCAGGATGTCGAAGCAGCCATTGGTGAACACGATTTTTTCGTTGTGCGCGCGGGCATCGGCGACCGCGAGAATCAACTGCTCCAGGCCCAACACTCCGCGCTCGGAACCTTCTTCACGCTGAATGGCGCGACGCAGTTCCGGTGCGCTGATGGCCGCCGTACCGAGCTTGCCGACCACGATGCCTGCCGCCAGGTTGGCCAACGCCACCGCATGAGGCAGATCCTCGCCCGCCGCAATGGCCGCCGCCAGGGTGGAAATCACTGTGTCACCGGCACCGGTCACGTCGAACACTTCACGGGCCCGGGCCGGCAGGTGCAGCGCAGGCTGGTCAGGACGCAGCAGTGTCATGCCATGCTCGCCGCGAGTCACCAGCAAAGCGCCGAGCTCCAGGTCGTGCATCAGCGTCGCACCCTTGCTGACGAGTTCGTGCTCATCGGCGCATCCGCCGACGATGGCTTCGAATTCGCTGAGGTTCGGAGTGATCAGGCTGGCGCCACGGTAGATCGAGAAATCCTTGCCTTTCGGGTCGGCCAGCACCGGAATATTCTTCGCGCGTGCCGCCTGGATCAATGCCTGGTGGTTTTTCAGCGCGCCTTTGCCGTAATCGGACAACACCAGCACCTTGATGCCTTCCAGCAGGTCGTCGACCTGCGAGCCGAGTGCCAGGGCGTCGGTGGCGAACGGTTCTTCGAAGTCGATACGCAGCAATTGCTGGTGCCGGCTCATGACCCGCAGCTTGACGATGGTTGGCTGATGCGCAATGCGCTGGAACAAGGCTCGTACGCCCGCGCCCTTGAGGCTGTTGCTCAGGCTGTCGGCGGCTTCGTCGTCACCGGTCACACCGACCAGGGACGCCGGCGCACCCAGCGCGGCAATGTTCAAGGCAACGTTCGCGGCACCGCCCGGACGATCTTCGATTTGCTCGACTTTAACGACCGGCACCGGGGCCTCAGGGGAAATCCGTGAGGTTCCGCCATGCCAGTAACGGTCGAGCATGACATCGCCGACCACCAAGACAGGGGCTTGATCGAATCGCGGCATGGACAACTTCATGGAGCAACCCACATACAAAATGAACAGGGGCGCGATATTAACACAGGGTTGCGCAAGCTAGCGCGGAGCTGGCAACAGGATGAGCCAAAGCGTTTTTTTGCTCATTTCTGACAGGGAAAGCCGCGAAAACGACCTTTGGAGAATCTTGGGCAAACATGAATAGCCTGCTGGCGACGGTGGAGCGCGCATGACATTAATGTCGAGTGCGTCACAACCATCGTGAGCAGGCTCGCACCTGAGTCAGGCGATACCTTCGACCGAAGCATCAAGGCCCATGGCATTGAGGCGCGCGTAGTAGCCGTTCTGCGCCAGCAGCCCATCGTGGGTGCCGCGCTCGACGATCCGGCCCTGATCCATGACCAGAATCAGGTCGGCCTTCTCGATGGTCGACAGACGATGCGCGATCACCAGGGTGGTACGCCCCTTCATCACTTGATCCAGTGCCGCCTGAATATGCCGCTCGGATTCGGTGTCGAGGGCCGAGGTGGCCTCGTCGAGAATCAGCAGTGGTGCATTCTTGAGCAAGGCTCGGGCAATCGCCAAACGTTGACGCTGACCACCGGACAGCAACACGCCGTTCTCGCCGACCTGGGTATCCAGGCCTTCAGGCAACTGCTCGATGAAATCCATCGCGTAGGCATCACGTGCGGCTTTTTCGATATCTTCACGCGGTGCGCCGGCCAGGTCGCCATACGCGATGTTGTTGGCCACGGTGTCGCTGAACAGTGTGACGT
This sequence comes from Pseudomonas sp. NPDC087639, assembly GCF_044743385.1. NCBI lineage: Bacteria > Pseudomonadati > Pseudomonadota > Gammaproteobacteria > Pseudomonadales > Pseudomonadaceae > Pseudomonas > Pseudomonas sp. NPDC087639. The sequence goes on from NZ_JBIUWI010000059.1 coordinate 12,884, forward strand.
GCTGGGTCACCTGAGAGATGTGGCGACGCAGGTTGAGCAGTTTGTACTGCTCGACTTCCACACCGTCGATCAGGATCTCGCCTGTGTCGTGGTGGTAGAAGCGTGGAATCAGGTTGGCCAGCGTCGACTTACCGCTGCCCGAACGCCCAACCAGTGCCACCATCTGCCCCGGCTCGGCCGAGAAACTGATGTCATCGAGCACCTGACGATCGGTGCCGGGGTAGGTGAAGCTCAGGTTGCGCACATCGAGACGACCAGTAACGGCATCGCGCTCAACCGTGCCGGTATCAACTTCCGGCGCCACATCCAGTTGCTCGAAGATACTTTCGGCGCCGGCGACACCTTTCTGGATGGTCGAGCTGACTTCAGACAACTGACGGATCGGTTTCGGCAACAGGCCGGCCAACGTGATGTAGGCCACCATATCGCCCGCCGAGGCATCACCACGCAGATACAGCACGAGGAACATCAGCACCGCCATGGCGCTGTAAATCACCAGTTGCAGCAACGGCGTATAGATCGCCCCGGTCCGGGTCATCCGCAGTTGCTTGTCAGTATTGCCCTGACTGGCATTGAAGAAACGCTTCTCTTCGTAAGCTTCGCCGCCGAAGCTGCGCACCACGCGATAACCCTGGATGGTTTCCGACGCCACGTGGGTCACATCGCCCATCGCCGCCTGGATTTTCTTGCTCTGCTTGCGGAATTTTTTGCTTGCGGTACTCACCATAATCGCGATCAAAGGCAGAATTGCGACCATCACCAGCGTCAGCTTCCAGTTCATGAACAGCAACGAGGCGAAAAGAAAGATCACCGTCATGCCTTCACGGATTACGACCTTGATCGCATCTGTTGCCGCCCCCGTGACCATCGTCACGTTGAAGGTGATACGCGAAATCAGGTGACCGGAGTTATGCTTGTCGAAGTAGCGGTTTGGCAACACCAGCAGGTTATTGAACAGTTGCACGCGCAAATCATGAACCAGGCCGAGTGAAACCTTGGCCAGGAAATAGTTGCCCAGATAAGATCCCAGCCCCTGCCACGCGGCGATCAGGATGATCAGCAGCGGCACGGCCTGCAACAGCTGCAAGTCACGCAGGTAAGGCACGGACGGGAATAGCACCGCTTCAGGGTTGGATAAACCGTCGACAAAGTACTTGAGGATGTAACCGAGCATCGGCTGGGTCGACGCAAAAATCAGAAAACCGACGATGCTGATCAGGAACAAACTGATATACGGCCGAACATAGCCGAGCAGGCGGAAGTAGATTTTCAAGCTCGAAGGGCTTGCGGCAGGACTGGAGTCGGTCATATCACGCGAGAGTCGATAAAAAGGACGCTGACTTTAGCACAGCTTGTTCGGGGTTCTGGCAATCGGCTAAAGGCTGTTATTGTAAGCCGGCTTTTTCAGCACCAAATAGCCATCATCGAAATGGCCGATCAACTTCAGGATTGAATCTCACAGCATGCAACTTCGCGGCTTAAGCAGTACGTCTTCCAGTCGAGTCTTCGATTTCATCAGCCTGTGGACTCTTCCGGTCGGCTATTTTCTTCTCTTGTGCGCGCTGTTCTTTCTGCCGGGCCGCAGCTTGCTTCACAAGCTGTTCTACGGGCTGTTCAGCATTCCTACGTTGATTGCTCTGTGCCTGCGCCCGCGCGAACTGAAAGAGTTGCTGCGCGAACCGATCTTCATCGCGCTTCTGGTGTTCGCGGCGTGGGCGTTACTTAGCCTGGCCTGGGGGCCGAGTGGCAAGTCACTCGGCAGCCTGTTCAAGCCGCCGTTGCACATATTGATGCTCTTCGCTGGCAGTTACCTGCTGGTGCGCTACCGTAGCGACATCCTGGCTCCGCTGCTGTTGACCGCAGCGCTGGTCGCATTGGTCGCCACAGCCTGCTTTCTTGTTCCGTTCATCAGCCACTACGAGCCCGGCCAGCGCCTGATCGGCGGTGGCGCGTTCGACAACCCGCTGCTCAGCTCGCACCTGTTCGGCTTTTTCTGCGCCTATTGGCTCAGCCTGAGCATGACTTGCAAGCAGAGCCGATTGCTGTGGTTGAGCGTGCCAGCGATGCTGGTCATGTTTGCAGCGGTCATTGGCACTGGCTCAAGAACCCCTCTGATGGCGCTGACCATAGCGGCGATATGGCTGGGTTTCATCTGCTGGAACCGCCGCTCGCTGATGCTCCTGAGTGCACTGGCTCTCAGCGGCGCAGCAGTAATCGTGCTGTTCTCGAAAATGCTTCTCGAGCGCGGCGATTCGTATCGCTTTGAAATCTGGCAGTTGGTCCTGGAAAAGATCGCCGATCATCCATGGATCGGCCATGGCTATAACGCCAGCATGGCGATTGATCCGGGGGTGGGCTACAACTTCGAGGAGCCGCACAGTTTCGCGCTGGGCGTGCTTTATTACGTGGGTATTCTTGGCCTTCTGCCATGGTTGTTTCTCCAGGCTTGGGGGCTGCTGAGCAGTTGGCGCCAGCGCGTGCAGCCACTGTTGATCATCGCCTCCACCTGGCTGGTGTTTGGCATCGGTGCCGGTTTGACCGAAGGCGGCGGGATAATCTCCCGCCCCAAGGAACACTGGTTCCTGCTATGGATTCCGCTGGCATTGATCGCGGCATTGAGCATCAATCAGCGCGCCCGGCGTCTGCTGGCAACGCCAGTGCAAAAGCTGGCGGTGACTGATCTTCAGCGACTGAGCAGCGATGCCCAAGTGATCGAAGAAGACGGCCTCGGCCCCAAGGTGCTGCGTTTGGCCGACGGTAGCTTTCTTAAACTGTTCCGCCGTCGCCGCTGGTACACGTCGGGCAGCTTTAACCCTTACTCCGAGCGTTTTGCGGTCAACAGCGAACAGCTGCGTACGATGGGTATTCCTACGCCCAAGGTGCTGGATTTGTATCGCCTTGAGGACGGCAGCAGCGCAGTGCACTATGCGCCGCTGTCTGGGCACACGATGCGACAGGTTCTGCAAAACACCACTGCATCCCCAGTCCGCGGGGCACTGGTCGAGCGTTTCGGTAAATTCATGGGCCAGTTGCATGACCAAGGCGTGTATTTCCGCTCGCTGCACCTGGGCAACGTCCTGGTCATGGAGGACGGCGAGTTCGGACTGATTGACCTGGCAGACCTGCGGATCTACCCGTCGGCCCTGAGTCTTTCGTTACGCCAACGCAATCTGCGCCACATGCAACGTTACACGGTCGACAAGCACTGGCTGTTCGAGGAACACCTCGACGCATTGCTACAGGGATACGCAGTGACGTCGTCCGAATCCGCTGTAAATAGCCTGCGCAGACAGGTGCTCGCCGGCGCGACGCCGATCCAGGCTCATTGATAAGCGCAACCCACCGATCATGGCTTCCTGCTGAGCTCGCTCAGCAGGATCAACAATCTCAGTCTTTCTCCAGCGGCGAAAAGTACAGACGAGCCAATCCCCGCCAGGTCTTTTTATTCCATGCCTTGAATGGAATCTGCGCCAGCAGTTCCCGCGCCAGTTGACGGTCGCGGTTTGCAACCTTGAGGAACATGGAGCTAAGGAATTTGTAGCGCACGTGGTCGTACAGCGGATGATCACTGAACAACGCGTAAGTGCGCAGAATGTTATCGATCATGAAGCGGTGGTTCTTGTACGAATTGGTAGCGTGCTTGCGATAACGCGCCATCAGCACGCTCAAGCCATCGATAAAGTAACCGGCATGGGCCACCTTCAGTTCGATCGCCAGATCCTCAAGACGAATCGTCGGATCAAACCCGCCGACCTTATCCAGCGCTTCGCGGCGGATCATCAGGGTTGGCGCCGGCGGGTAAGGCTTGCGCTCCAACAACATGTCTTCGAAATCCAGACGACGGAACGGCACATCGCGGCGCTGGCGCTTTTCCGGATACAGGTTGCCGTCGGCGTCGATCAGCTCGATGTTGCCGGCGCAGATACCGACCTCCGGTTTGCCCTCCAGGTAAGCGACCTGCGTGGCAATGCGCTCCGGCAGCATGATGTCGTCAGAGCCGAAGGGTACGATCAGGCTGCCCTTGGAACGCGCGATTGCACCGTTTAGCGTGTTGGTCAGGCCCTGATTCTGCTGCACACGAAAATCGAACCCATGCTGCGCCTGCAAGGCGTTGATACGTTCGACGCTGTCATCTTTCGACCCATCGTCGATGACCAGCAGCTCAATGTTCCTGTAGCTCTGATTGATGACGCTGAGGATGCTTTCTTCGATGTAAGGGCCGTGGTTATACGACGCAATAATGACCGTGACGATAGGTTGTGCGTCGCTCATTGCTGCTCCAGGCCAGAGTCAATCAGGTTCAGGTATTCCTGACGGAACACCTGGATGTCGTGGTGTTCCTGCAGATATCGATACGCCTGAGCGCCCTTGGCCTTGAGTTCCTCGTCCGACAGCGCCAGATAAGTGTCCAGTGCTGCGACCAGGCCAGAAACGTCTGTTGGCGTAACAGCCAAACCGCCAGCGCCTTCGATCAATGGCAACATCGCCGGCACGTTCGAAGCAATCACTGGCAAGTGTCCGCTCATGCCTTCCAGCAGCGCCAGACCCAGCCCCTCAGCCAGTGAAGGCATGGTCCAGATATCAAACGCACGCACGTATTGAAGAGCGTTTTCCTTGAAACCCAGCAGATGCGCACGACCGCTCAGACCCAGTTGTTCGATCTCGGCCGCCAGCGGCGTCTGTAAACGGCCGGCACCGATGATCGCCAACTGCGTGTCGGGATATTTGTCCTTCAGCGCAGCGAACGCCTGCAACAGATAGGTGTGCCCCTTGACCGAGACCAGCCGCCCCAGAGCGCCGATTAGGCGCACATTCGGCTCGATACCCAGCAGCGCGCGCGCGCGCTCGCGGCTGTGCTGCAAGCCTTCGGCCTGCTCGATATCGATAGCGTTGGTAATGGCCCAGGTGTTGGTATCAGTGAAACCGCATTTGCAGTCCAGCAGATAGTGTTTGACCGCCGGCGACACACCGACAAAGCGCCAGTGCCGGTCGATCAGACGCTGAGTCTGACGCCGTCGGTAAAAACGGTCGTACTCACCGAAGCCGTGAGAGATGCCAATGCACAACGGCACTTTCAGCCAGCGATTGAGCGTCAACATCATGTTCACCGGTTTGAAGCGGTTGCAAATGACCACGTCGAACTTTTCCCGCCGGCAGAATTTGTACAACTGCCACATCGCCCGCAGGCGCAGCCCTTTGAGGGACTTGTCGGAAAACTCAAAATACACCGAGCGGTCAGCCCGGCTGACAGCCTCTCCTGGCCCCGGTTTCCCGCGCAGAAACGCTGCGGTTACCTCATAGCGATCAGCCGGCAAGGCTTTGACAATCTGCTCCGCGAGGTCGGCGAAATCATGGGCTTTGACGTTGTAGTCTGGCTGCAGTTGCAGAACCTTTGACCGTTGACTCATAAATCTCCCCGTGGAAACCCGTTGCATCGATGATCCAGGCCGGATCGGCGGCAATACGCCTGATCTCAGCCGGATCGGGTTGAGGCAACCGTGACCACTCGTTGCGCTTCCAGCAGACGAAATGGAAATACGGAAACCGGCGATCGCCATCGCGATCGTTACTCAAATTGCCATCGCACCAAAACCAGCGACGCGGAAAATCATCGGTGCCGTCGTGCCACTTGATGCAGCCACCGGGCGTACTGAATGCTTCGGTGAACTCGCTGCGGCGACGCCACGGATTGAGCTTGCCCACCAGAGTGAAAAAAGGTTCAGGAAAATTCTTGCGCCAGAGAAAGATGCGACTGAATGCCCCCTCGTCCAGCGCATGGTGCTCCTGATCAGTGAAACGCGACCGCCAATCCTTGATCCGCATGAACAGCTCACGCTTGCGTGCCGTGTTGCGCATCAGACACAAATGCCCGGCCACCCGACGTTCATGAGTCGAGAACAGGTCATAACCGGCCAATCGTTCCGAGGTGAAGTAACTTCGCAGGTCACCGTACACAAGGTCAATATCGCCGAATGCCCAGAAGTCGTAGCCGTGCAATCGATCAGCATGGATGTGACCCAGAGCAGGCTTAATGTCACATAACTTGTAGGCCGCCCGGGGGGCAAACTCGATCCCCAGGCGCTTCGACACCAACTCACAATAATCACCGAACGTCACGGCCTCGACCGTAACGTTGGGCGGCAGATCCGGTGGTGTGCCGCAATCGCTGAACAGCAACCAGTCGATGTCGGCATTGCGCCGACAACTCTCCAGGAAAAACGGCATCCAGAATGGCCATTGGCCAAAATACGGAATCAGAAACAAAATCCGCGGACATGGATTAATCAAAGCAAATCACCAGAATTATCAATCATGCGCCAATGTTAAGCAGCGAAAGTCTTCAATTATGCTGCCCAGATGTATCCTGATGCTTCAAAACCCAAAACAATTCCTGTCGTCTTACGGCTTTTCTGAAAAATTCGCTTTCTCCAAACACTGACGGCTCTCGGCGGGCCAGCAGCCGCTGGAACAATCGCCGAAGCCGCCGCTTGTAAGGTGCTGGCGGTTGTAGATCGTGCATCATGCCCAGCGCCATGGCCTTGTCGCGCTGCTGTGTTATCGACAGCGGCAGACACCACGGCTGCATGGGCTCGGACGCGTCAAACGCCGGCGGCAATGCAATGCCTTGACCTGTATCGCCCATCGGCCAGCGGTCGTTGTCGTGCAAGTGATTGGCGTAGCCGAGCAAAGTGGGTTGCCATTCAAGCCCGCGCAAGGCTTCCAGCACTGCTTCCTGGGCGCAGACATGGTCCGGATGCGGATCGAGCGTGGGGTGCGGCAACACGATCACATCCGGCCGCGCCCGCGTCAGCACTTCCCGCAGGTCAGCCAACAGATTGTTCCAGGTCGGCGCACCATCGGTATCGCCGGGCAAGGTGAATGGGTTCAGTCGGCGGAACAGCCGGGTGTCAGTCAGATCAGCTTCACGCGAGGCCACAGGTTGACTCGGTGCAGCCTGCATCGCTGCCAATTGCAGGCAAAAATAACCAAGCTGCACGCAGTTTTCATGCGGCACGCCGGCCCAGCGGGGTACGGTGAGGCTGTCCCAGGCACGCAATCGGCCCTTGAGCCGCGCCGCCTCAATCTGGTTCAAACCCATTTGTTGATAGTGCTCGGCTTCGATCTCGCCAGCGGTCAGGGTGACGATCCACGTATCCTCGGCCTGGCTGTACAAACCATATGCCGCGAGCTCGGCATCATCAGCGTGCGGTGCGATGACCATAACCCGCTGGCGACGATAATCAGGTTGTTCCAGCGCCCATAACACAGGCTCGCCAAACACCCGGCAAAAGCGCCCGCGCAGGCGCAATTGACCTTGGGACAAGGTTTGCGCCTGACCGCTGAGGTTCAGGTAACGCAGACCGTTGACCCCACGCTCGAAGGTTTGCGCGTCAGGATTGGTACCGCCGGCCAATTCGACACGCGGATCGAGGAAGCGCCCCAGCCAAGTACTTTTCACTCGGACAGCGAGGATCAGCGTGGCATCATCCTCCAGCATCACACCGTCATCGAGGCGCAATTGTTCGCCGCTCAAGTGCACCTTCGGTTGCGGCGTAAACGGTGGGAAACTGTATTGGTAATCGTCTTTTGGCGAATAGAACAGATGATCGGCAAACCACGCTTCGTGGGCAATCCAGCCGACGACCGCCAACACCAGCGGCAACCACCAGGCCACCACAGTGCCCAAGACAATCAACGCGACCAGCGCAATCAACAGACCGATGCGTTTATTGCGCCGGTGGCGCTTGAGCAGTTGCTGCTTACGGCTCGGGGGCTGACTCATACGGTGAACACCGGCACGGGATTGCACCAGCGATCCTTGTATTCACGGTCGGCGCGACCGAAGGAGAAACGCAGCGGCTTGCTCTGCGCGCGGGCATGCTCCCAGGCGCTTTGCGTGTTGAGAAAACTCAGGACACTGCCGGGGCTGAATTCGCGGGTTTCTGGATCGACCCCGCCATTGATGTACTCGACGCTGATCCACTCTGCTGCTTCAACGCGGTACACCAGTTGAATGGCAATCGGCGCATCGTTGAGGAAAATCACTGAACCGATCAACAGTTCGCGCAACAACTCGATGACCTCGGCCATACGCGCAGCGCCTGTTGCCGGAAAGCCCCAGCGACGCTCAAACAGATCGCAATAAATCGCAGCCAGTTCGCGGCTGGAATAATCGCTGACCGGCCGCACCACACCGCCCGCCTCTTCCAGCAGACGTAATTCGCGACGCTGGTTGTAGCGAAATTTTTTCGACAGTTCTTCCGGGGTGCGGGCCATGGCCAGTTGCTCAGTCTGCAACTTCAGACCGCTGAAGCGGTGTTCGTTGAGCACCGACAGGTAGCGGGCGCGATGGCGCAGAGGCGCCAGAGCATCCGCAGCGCCCGGCAGGATCAGCTCTGCGTTGCCGAGGTCGAACAGCCCTTTTTTACCATTGCGCTTTAGCACGTCCTTGGATAACGCCAGATCACGTCCCCAGGTAGGGATCGCGGCTTTGACTTCGCCCTGTTGTTCCCACGCCAGGTAACGCACCGGGATGCCGGCCAGATTCGCCAGACGCTCGACCACCAGTGGATGGGTCGCAACACTGCCGCCAAATCGCTGCCAGGCCTGTGCATACGTTGAGGCATCAACATGCGACCAGCCACGTTCACGCCAGCCTTGAAATCGGTTGAGCATCAGCCCCTCGGTGCCAGATCGGTAACTTGTGGCAAGTGCCAGAAGACGTCGCGCACCGCGCTGTCGCAGAAACGCTCACACAAGCGCTCGAGCATCATTTCAGCGCACTGTCGACGTTGATGATCGTCCATCGCCGCCAGATACTGCAGCCCCTGGGCCAGACGCTCGGCATCACCGAGCGGGAATAGAATACCCACGCCTTCGACTACCTCCTTCGACCCGCCGCATGCCGTTGCGAGCAACGGTACGCCTGCGGCCATGGCCTCCAGCAGCACCATGCCAAACGGCTCATGATCGGAACTCAGAGCAAATACATCGAAGGCGCGAAAGTAATTGCGCGCGTCCAGCACCTGACCGAGAAACAGCACCCGTTCACCAATGCCCAACTGATGGGCAAGCTCTTTGAGATCCTGCTCCAGACGCCCCATACCGAGGATTACCAGTTGGCTATTGGCCGGCAAACCGGGCAATGCCGCAGCGAAACCGTGCAGCAACGTGGCTTGATCCTTGTCCGGGTGCAGACGGCCGACGTTACCGACGATCCACGCATCCTCCGCTAAACCAAGGGCCTGGCGCGCTTCGCGAGCAGAAACCTGACGGGTCTGCAGTGCAAGCACATCAATGCGGTTGTACAGGGTCTGAATGCGCTCGGCCGGCCATTTTGGCAGGCACTGGCGTATGTCGTCGCGCACTGAATCGGACACACCGATCAGGCTCAGACGCTTGCGGAAAAAATGCGCAAACCATTTGCGCGTGGCGCGTTTGTAATCTCCAAACGCGTGATGCACGCCAATCACCGGCAGCGAAGTGCCGAGCATGGCGATGTAAATCGGCTTGAAGCGATGGGCGATGCAAAAACTGAAATTGCGCGAAGCGGCGATCTTTCGCAGATCACCCACGGCACCCAGCTTCAGGCCACGAATGGCCTTGGAACTGTATTCCATGAACAACACTTCATCGGAGGCGCAGGCCGCAGCCACCTCGCTATCGGCGACCCCGGTCAGAAAAACCGTAGTTACCCGATAGCCGGTGCCTACAAACAGGCTGGCATATTGCCGCGCGCAGTCCAGGAACGGCCCGTCATAGCCGTGACAGAACTGCAACACATGGCGTTCAGCCGCGCGTGTCATAAGCGTTTGCGCCCTCTTTGACCACCAGAATATCTTCCATGATCAGGTATTCCAGATCGGAGCCGAAAAACATGTTCAGCGCGTCGGTCGGCGAGCAGATCATCGGTTCACCTCGACGGTTGAGCGAGGTGTTCAGCGACACGCCATTGCCGGTCAGATTTTCCAGCGCCTTCATCATGTCGTAGTAGCGCGGATTGTACTCGCGCTTGAGCACCTGGGCACGGGACGTACCGTCTTCGTGGACGACTTCCGGCACGCGGGTCTTCCACTCTTCGGCCACTTCAAAGGTGAAGGTCATGAACGGCGCCGGGTGATCAATCTTGATCATCTGTGGGGCGACGGTGTCGAGCATCGACGGGCAGAAAGGCCTCCAGCGCTCGCGGAACTTGATCTGGTGGTTGATGCGGTCAGCCACGCCAGCCACGCTCGGGCAACCGATGATCGAACGGCCACCCAACGCACGCGGACCAAACTCCATGCGCCCCTGGAACCAGGCAACAGGATTGCCTTCAACCATGATTTTGGCGATCTGCTCCGGCATGTTGTCGAGTTTGCGCCAGGCCGGCTTGCTCTCGTGACGGGCACACGCGGCGATCACGTCTTCGTTGCTGTAGGACGGGCCGAGGTAGACGTGCTCCATCTTCTCGACCGGTACGCCACGGGCGTGGGACACATAGGCTGCTGCGCCAACTGCGGTGCCGGCATCGCCGGAAGCCGGTTGTACGAACAATTCCTTGATGTCATCACGGGCGATGATTTTCTGGTTGAGCTTGACGTTCAACGCACAGCCACCGGCGAATGCCAGTTTGCCGGTTTCCTTGAGCACATCGCCCAGGTAGTAGTCGATCATCTGCAACGCCAGTTTCTCGAACAGCGCTTGCATGCTCGCGGCGTAGTGGATGTAAGGTTCGTCAGCGATATCGCCTTCACGTTTCGGGCCAAGCCATTCGATCAGCTTCGGCGAGAAGTAGAAACCCTTGCCCTTCTCTTTGTAACGACGCAGGCCGATCACGTTGGCGTAGTCGGTGTTGATCACCAGTTCGCCGTTCTCAAACGAAGCCAGACGCGAGAAGTCGTATTTGCTGGCGTCACCGTATGGCGCCATGCCCATGACCTTGAACTCGCCGTCGAGCATCTCGAAACCGAGGAATTCGGTGATCGCACCGTACAGGCCGCCGAGGGAGTCCGGATCAAAGAATTCCTTGATCTTGTGGATCTTGCCGTTTTCGCCGTAACCGAAGAAGGTCGTGGCGTACTCGCCCTTGCCGTCGATACCGAGGATCGCGGTTTTCTCTTTGAAACCGGAGCAGTGGTATGCGCTGGAAGCGTGAGCCAAATGATGCTCGACGGGCTCGATCTTGATTTTTTTCGGATCAAAGCCCAGTTGCTCGAGGCACCAGACAATCTTGTTGCGATAGCGCTTGTAGCGACGGTTACCCATCAGGATCGCGTCGAGGGCACGGTCCGGGGCGTACCAGTACCGCTTGGCATAGTGCCAGCGGGCCTTGCCGAACAGGCTGATCGGGGCGAACGGGATCGCAACCACGTCAACGTCGGACGGCTTGATGCCGGCCTGTTCAAGACAGAACTTCGCCGACTCGTAGGGCATGCGGTTCTTTGCATGCTTATCGCGTACGAAGCGCTCTTCTTCAGCCGCCGCCACCAGCTTGCCGTCGATGTACAAGGCTGCTGAAGGGTCATGGCTAAGGGCGCCGGACAGGCCAAGAATCGTCAATGCCACAGGGGTCTAGCCTCTTTAGTCTGCATGCAGGCGCGATGCGCCTTGAAAATTGATGTGCCCTCGCGCGAGGCGAGAGACAGCTAAAGGGCGGGATTATAGCGTAAACAAGACGGGAATTACCTTGTGCGAATTGCCCCGGAGCGAATGGTTCAGATATACCTTGTCGTTTGGCTCAATAACCGCCCCTGCGCCAATAAATGCTGAGGTGGCCCTCAGTGACCTGCCGATAAATCGTATAGGGCAGCACAACCGTGTCGAATGCACCGGATAGCGGCAAATCCAGCAACACGAAAGGTACGAGGTAGCCGCTTGGATCTGGCGGTGCGTTCAATACGCAGAAGTCGTAGGCCAGGCCGCTGTAAATGCGCGAAATGGATTGGCAGTAGGTTTTTTGCTTGCGCATGTCGCGAGCAACGTCGGCATCGTCTTGCAATACCGTCAGGGCGCTGCCGCAGCCTGACAAAACCCATGAAAAAGCGCCCAGCGTCACAGCCTTTTTGATCGTCAAGAGTTGCCCTCCGAAGTCGTCAGGCAAACTAGCATCGAGGCTGCAGCGGGCACAGTTCATCGCTTCTGATGAGGCTGTAGGACAAGTCGCTGGATCTTGTCCCCCATTGCCGAGCGCGCGATTGGCTGCGCTCAACAAACCTCTCAGGTCGCGCCGGAGATATCTTTGGGCAACCGCTGATCAATCACCTGATAGAGCGCGCTACTCTCCGGCCAGTTACGCATGAACCGCGCGCGATCCCGCGTATAGGCCCCCACGAAGGTGCCCATCGAGCCATGCTGGCACATCGAATCCAGATCGATCAGTGCCCAGCGATCGTCCTGCCAGAACAGATTATGGCCTTTGAAATCACCATGACTGATGCGTTCGGCAATCAATTGCGCAAACAGCACATCCAGCGCCTGCAATTCCGATTCCGGCGCCTCGCCATTTTCAACGTAAGGCGCAAAGCGCTCGATGATGTCTGGCCCCGGCAGGAACTCGGTCACCAGATACGCGCGACTGCGCAACCACAAAAAACGCTTTTCCAGCACTGCCAGCGGCTTGGGCGTGGCAATACCAAGAAACGCCAGACGATTGCCCTCGCGCCATGAGTGCCAGGCACGACTCGGACGCCAGAAACGCTTGAGCCAATGGGCAAAGCCCTTGATGTTATAGCGCTTGATCACCAGTGTGCGTGCGCCCACTTCGACCTTGCCGACGCTCGCGGCCCCGCCGGTTTTATAGAGATGGCCCTGATCAAGGAGCGCATCGGCCTGCTCAAGCACCGGCACCATGGCCGGTTCTTCCTCGCGCCGGATCGCCCGCAAACCAAACGCCCCACGCTGGACGCTGAACAGCGTGCATTCGCGGCCGACCTTGATCAGGTAATCCTTCAAACGCCAGCGGCGCACCTTGTCGATCTGTTTCTGCAAGGCTTCCAGCGGCAACGCGTGCTCGCTGTTGCTCAGCAGGTAATAAACCAGCAACTCTTCGGTGTACTGCTCGAGCGCCTTGGGCAACTGAGCAAAAAACACACCGAGGTTTTCCAGAACCTTCTGTCGTGACAGCGGTTGGCCGGCGGTTTCCACACAAATGCCGGCACCGTCGATCAAGTACAACTGACCGCCATGTCGCAGCAGGTTGTCCAGATGCAGGTCTTCCTGCCAAAGCCCCTTGCCGTGCAACTGACCGATGGCGCCGAGCGCCTCGGCCAACACGGCGGATTGTTCATCCGCCAGCACCGGCAGCGCCTCGACTTTGCTCCAGGCCTCACCAAGGCTTTCGGCTCCCTCAAGGAAATCGAACAGCAGCCAGCCACCCTCACCGTTCACCAGACCATCGGCCAGCAGCAGCGGAGTCGTCAGACCTTGAGCAGCCAGCAAGCGCACGCCTTCCAGCTCACGCTGAAAGTGCCGGGCAGCCTTGCTGCCGACCAGCAACTTGGCCAGCACCGGCCGGCCGCGCCAGACACCGGCACCAACGTAACGCTGCCCAGGCAACACGCGCAGCAGACTCAACAACTGCAGATCCGCAGCACCGGCCGCATCAGAAAGGGTCACCGTCAGCGGCAGTTCTGGGGCTCGCCCGACAGCGGCCAGCGCGGACAATTGCATCAGCGAGTCTCCTTGTGACTACGTCGTGCGGTCAGCCGGGCGAGCCAGTTGTCGAGCAGCGAGCTGTCGGTCGGCTGATCGAGATACGCCGCCAGCAATTGCCGCAGTTGCGCCTCGTTCCACTCCGGCGCACGGCGTTGCAGCGGCTCCAGATCCTTGATCCGGTCACGCATGCCGAACAATAACGGTCGGGTTTTTTCCAGGTCGATCAGTTGCGCCTGATACCCGTCGCCGTTGGCCCGCAGAAAAATGTGTTTGGGATAGAAGCAGCCATGCACCTGGCGTACGCCGTGCAGATGCCGAGCCAGCAACCCGCAGGCCTTGAGGATCGCCGATTGCTGCACGCCGCTCAGCTGCGACCAGCCCGCCAGCAGCGACTCAAGGTCGCTCCAGCCGTCCAGCGCGCGCGTCAGCAGGATCGCGCGAACTTCGCCATCGACTTTGCGCTCACCGAAAAATGCCGCTTGCAGCGCCGGAATGCCGAGCTTGCGATAACGGCTGATGTTGCGAAATTCACGAGCAAAGCTTGGCTCGCCGAAAGGCGCATGCAAGGTACGGGTCAGGTAATTGCTCTGGCGCTTGAGATAGTAACCCTGGCCTTCCAGATCCAGACGAAACACGCTGCTCCAGCCGCCACGAGCGGTATTAGGCTCATCCACCGCTTCGAGCTGCTTGGCCCACAGGGCGTCAAAAGTGCCTAGACCGTGGCGCTCAAGCAGCGCCCGGTCTTCTTCGGCCAGAAAATCAGTCATTCACGTCCCTCGAAAAATCTCACCACGTGCCGAATCCGTTTCTTGTCGGCAACATTCAGCCGATCGCACTGGCGGTATTGCATATAGAAGCGCAGGCGTTGGGTATTGGACAGGTGATATTTGGCGAGTTTGTCGAGACAGGCCAGATCCTTGGTGATCCGATACTTGAGCCAGAACCCGCGCCAGAACTCGCCATTGGGGCAATCGATGAGAAATATGCGCGCCTGATCATCGATCAACAGGTTGCGCCATTTCAGATCGTTATGGGTAAAACGCTGATCGTGCATTGTCCGTGTATAACCGGCCAATTGCCGGCTGACGCCGTCGACCCAGGCGCGATCCTTGAGCTTCGGGTCCTTGCGATCGGCGAGCGCCGAGAGGTCTTCGGTGTTGGGCAGTTCGCGGGTGATCATCGCGCCACGATCATACGCCGCGCCACGGCGCTCCAGCCCCCACGCCACCACTTCGGCGGTGGGAATGCCCCACTTGGCGAAGCGTTTGAGGTTCTGCCATTCCATTTTCACCCGTGGCTTGCCGAGGTAACGGCGCAGGCCTTTTCCGGCACCGACGTAGCGCTTGACGTAATAGTTGACGCCATTGCGTTGCACACGAATGACCTCGGACAACGGGTCACGGGTCAGGCGCTCGCCTTGCAGGGCAAATACGGCGTCGAGGCTGCCAAAGTCTTCGGCAAGATCGCTGTATTGCGGCTCAAGAGTCCAGCCCGCCATCAGAGCGCATCCCCGTATCGCTGTTTACGCGCATAGAGCTTGTTGGCCTTGCCTTCCAGCCAGTTCAGCAGCGGCGCTTCTTCAGCCAGGATCTGGCGCAGCGGCTGCTGGAAATAGCTTTTGAGGAAACGCAGTTTGTCGCGACGGGTCAGGCCGATGTCCAGCGCGGAAAAGTACAGCGCCGCCAGATCCTTGTTGCGCCAGCGTTGGGTAATCTTCGCACGGGTCTGGGCACGGTGCAGGTCGATCACCGACAGCTTGAAATCCTCCGCCATCACCGGTTTGTCGGTGTGCAGCAGGAAATGGCAGATGTAGCAGTCGCGGTGGTTGACGCCGGCGCGATGCATCATGCCGGTCATACGCGCCACTTCGGCGATCAGCGCACGCTTGAGTTTTGGCTCGGGCGGCTGTTTGATCCAGTCGATACTGAAGTCTTCGAGGCTGATGGTCGGCGCCAGCTCTTCAGTGACGATGAACGAATGCTGATCCGCCGGGTTACTACCCTTCTCGCCATAGGCGACGGCAGTCATGGTCGGCACCCCGACTTCCTGCAAACGCTGAATAGCCTGCCACTCCTGACCCGCGCCGAGCACCGGCAGCTTGGCGGTCAGCAGGTTCTTGAAGATTTCGCCCCAGCCGATGCCACGGTGGATCTTGACGAAAAATCCGTTGCCATCGACTTCCGTACGCAATGTCCGGCGGGCTTCCAGCTCGCGATAAACCTCGCCCTGCAAGCCCTCGACTTCGGCGAACGGGTCGCGTCCGGCCCAGAGGCTCTTGAACGGTTCAGCCAGCATCAACTTCATTTAAGCGTGCTCCGCCAGAATCACATCGGCCGCGTGCTGCGGCATGCTGTAGAGGTCGGCCGTCTCGGCGAAGGCCAGACCATTGCGGCTCCAGGCCGCGCGTGCAGCGTCGTCTGTCAACATTTCGGTCAGATACTGCGTCAGTTGCGCCTGATCGAACGGTTCGTCCAGCACTCGCCCGGCATCCGCCTCGGCAATGTAATGGGCGTAACCGCAGACAGCGCTGACCAGCACCGGTAGACCGGCGACCAGCGCTTCGAGCAGCACTGTACCGGTGTTTTCGTTGTACGCCGGGTGGATCAACAAATCGGCGCCGAGCAGAAAACGCGGGATATCGCTGCGACCCTTGAGGAACGTCACGTTATCGCCCAGGCCCAAAGTTGCACTCTGCATCTGGAACAATTTGGGGTCATCCTGGCCGATTACAAACAGCCGGGTGCGCTTCTTCAGTTCGGCCGGCAATGCGGCCAGCGCCTTGAGGCTGCGATCTACGCCTTTGGTTTTGAACCCGGAGCCGATCTGCACCAGCAGCAGGTCGTCGTCCTTGAGGTTGAATTCGGCGCGGAAGCCGGCGCGAATTTCGTCAGCATCCGTAGGGCGGCGACGATCCTGAGCGATGCCCGGCGGCAGCAGATGGAAGCGCTCCAGCGGGGTGTCGTAATGTTTGATGAACAGCGGCTGCTGCACTTCGGAAATCATCAGCACTTCGGTTTTCGCGTCTTTGGCGAATACCGCGCGCTCGTACTCGGCGAAGTGGCGATAGCGGCCCCAGCGGCGGTACAGCGAATTGCGCAGGTTCTGCGCCTTATCTTCAAAGCAGCCGTCGGCGGCGTAGTAGACGTCCAGCCCCGGCATCTTGTTGAAACCGATCAGGCGATCCACCGGACGCTTGGCCAGATCCGCTTCCATCCATGCGCTGAGTTTTTCGTTGCGACGGTGATTGAAAAACGCCTTGACCGGCGCCACCAGCACTTCGAAACCCGGCGGCACGTCGCCTTCCCAGATCAGCGTGTAGACGCGGATCTGGTGGCCGCGCTTCTGGCATTCGAGGGCGATGCGCATGAAGTCGCGCTGCAAACCACCAAACGGGAAATATTTGTACAGGACAAAAGCCAATTGCATCAGCGCAGCTCCTCAGCCATTAACAACGTGCTCAGTCGGCTGGCGACACGCTCGGGATTCAGACGCGTGAAGCACAGAGGCTGCTCGCGTTTCAGGTCAAACTGACGGGCATCCTGCGCGGTCGGTTGATAGGTACATTTCTTTTGCAGGCACGGCGCGCACGGGAAATCGCTGGCCAAGTGAATCTGCAGTTTGCCGTAGGCGCCGGTCAGGCCCGGGTTGGTCGGGCCGAACAGCGAAATCGTCGGTACATCCAGCGCTGCCGCAAGGTGACCGAGACCGGTATCCACCGCCACGCAGGCCTGAGCCCCGGCCAGCACCTTGCCGACGCCGGCCAGATTCAGTTTCGGCAACACTTCAGCGTGTTTGAAACCGGCGGCGATGCGCTCGGCGCGGGCTTTCTCCAGCGGGTTGCCCCATGGCAGTTTGACGCCAACGCCAAGGTAACCAACACGCTCGGTCAGCTCGCGCCAGTAGGCTTCCGGCCAGTGCTTGGTGTCCCAAGTGGTGCCGTGGAGGAACACCACGAAAGCGTTTTTGCGCGGCAGTTCGACCAGACGCTCGACGTTCAGGCCGTAATCGCCCAAACCTTTGGGGAGGTCGTAACCCAAGGCAATCGCGAACAACTGACGCACGCGTTCGACGGCGTGCTGACCACGGGCCACGGCCAATTTGCGGTCATAGAAACGCGACGCCATCGGCTCGCGTGCCGAGCCTTTATCGAGGCCGGCCACCGGGGCTTTGACATAACGGGTCAGCCAGGCGCTTTTCAGCAGGCCCTGCGCGTCGATCACCAAGTCATATTTGCTCGCGCGAACGCTTTGCTTGAAGCGCTTCCACTCGCCACTCTTGATGGTCTGCCAGAGGTTTTTGCGCCAGCGGCGAATCGCCACCGGAATCACTTTGCCTACGGCCGGGTGCCAGGTCGGGATTTCGGCAAAGCCTTCTTCCACAACCCAATCGAACTGGATCCCGGGAATCGCCCGAGCCGCGTCGGTCAGCGCCGGCAACGCGTGAATCACGTCGCCCAGCGATGAAGTCTTGATCAGCAATACCCGCAACTTAATGAACCTCGACCACAGAGCCCTGCAATTTCTGCAAGGCATCGTTGACCGCTTCCGGCATCAATTGGCGCAGGCAGTTGTAATGGCCGAAACGGCAAGTACGGTCGAAGCACGGACTGCAATCGAGGCCCAGGCGGACGATTTCGACGTGCTCGGCCAGCGGTGGGGTGAAGCCCGGCGAGGTCGAACCGTAAACCGCCACCAACGGGCGGTTCAGCGCTGCCGCAACATGCATCAGGCCGGAGTCGTTGGACACCACCGAATCAGCACAGGACAGCAGGTCAATCGCCTCGGCCAAAGAAGTGTCGCCGCTGAGGTTCACCGATTCTTCTCGCAGGCCCGGGATCAATCGTGCGCGGATGTCTTCACCCACCGCATGATCATTTTTCGAACCGAACAGCCACACCTGCCAGCCTTCGCGAATCCGCGCTTCGGCGACTTTGGCGTAATGCTCGGACGGCCAGCGCTTGGATTCACCGAACTCGGCGCCAGGGCACAGGGCCAAAACCGGGCGGTCGAGGGTCAGGCCAAATTTGGCCAGTGCCGCTTCGCGGGTCACCGGGTCGATTTGCAGGCTAGGACGCGGATACGGTTTCGGCAACTCGGCATTCGGCTCATAGGCCAACGCCATAAAGCGCTCGATCATCAGCGGATAGCGTTCTTTATCGAGCGTACGCACGTCATTGAGCAGGCCGTAGCGGAACTCGCCGCGCCAACCGGTGCGTTTCTTGATACCGGCGAAAAAAGGTACCAGCGCCGACTTTAGCGAGTTGGGCAACAGGATAGCCTGATCGTACTGGCCGGCCAGAGATTTGCCGATGCGCCGACGCGTCGCCAACTCCAGCGCGCCGTGGCCGAGCGGAAAGCTCAAGGCCTTGCGCACTTCAGGCATGCGCTCAAGGATCGGCCGGCTCCACTCGGGAGCCAGCACGTCGATTTCGCACTGCGGGTGGCGCTGCTTGAGGCACTGAAACAGTGTCTGCGCCATCACCATGTCACCGACCCAACTGGGCCCAACGATCAGAATATTCATGTGGTTTCCATAAACGAACCGGGGAGGCTTTACGCCTCCCCGCCTCGAGAATCATTGTGGGAGCCATGCAGCTTGCGATGGGTCATTACCTTCAACATAACTGTCGACTGTCACTCCGCTATCGCGAGCAGGCTCGCTCCCACAGGGTATCGGGTGCTGCTCGAACCGTGTTCAGCTTAGCCCCAACTCACGCCAGATCCGCAATACCTGCCGACGTTCGTCGACAAACTGGTCACCTGTTATCACCCCGGCATCCTTCTGCAAGGCCTGCCGGTGGGCGGCGGAGCGGTAGGCTTTATAGGCCTCGCGCAACAGGCTGGCATCTTCGGCAGGCATCAGCCCTTCGTGTTCCAGTTCTTCCAGAATGCGGATGTTATCGGTCCAGCGCAGCAGTGGCGGGTGGCTGTGCGACCACGCCAGAGCCGCGTATTGCACCATAAATTCAATATCGACGATACCTCCGGCGTCCTGCTTGAGGTCGAACGGCGCCGAGGCCTCGAAGGCATTCGCCGCCGTACCGGCCGCGGTGCTCTTGCTGCCGAGGTTGTCGCGCATCTTCGCGCGCATCTCGCTGACTTCCTGTTGCAACTTGGGCAGATCCCGCGCCTTGCCCAGCACTTGCGCGCGGACTTTCTCGAATGCCTGCCCGACATCCTGACTACCGACCAGCACCCGCGCGCGCACCAGAGCCTGATGTTCCCAGGTCCAGGCTTCGTTTTCCTGATAGCGCTCAAAAGCCCCCAGCGAACTCACCAACAGCCCGGATGCGCCGGACGGGCGCAGACGCATATCCACTTCATAGAGCTGGCCGGAGTTGGTCTGCGCCGTCAGCAAGTGAATGATCCGCTGCCCGAGACGCGTGAAGAACTGCGCACCATCAATCGGCTTAGGCCCATCGGTTTCCGCCTGCGGATCGCCGTCGTGGATGAACACCAGATCCAGATCCGAACCGTGCCCCAACTCGATACCACCGACCTTGCCGTAACCGACAATGATGAAGCCGGGATCGCACAAGCTGCCGTCAGTGCGCAGCGGCGTGCCGTACTTGGCCACGGTCTGGCGCCAGGCCAGGGCCAACACTTGCTCGAGGATAGCCTCGGCCAGCCACGTCAGGTAATCACTGACCTTCATCAGCGGCAGGCTACCGGCGATTTCCGAGGCGGCGACGCGCAAGCGATGCGCCAGTTTGAAATGGCGCAGGGCTTCCATCTGTTGTTCGAGGTCGTCTTCAGGAATCCGCGTAAGGCGTTCGCGCAATTCGGCGGCCAGTTCTGGCGCCAATGGTGGCTTGAACAGCCGGCCCTCGTTGAGCAACTCATCGAGCAGCAGCGGGAAACGAGTGATCTGCTCGGCAATCCAAGGGCTCGCCGCACACAACGTCAGCAAACGCCGTAATGCACCGGGATTCTCCGTCAGCAAGACTAAATAAGCCGAACGCCTGGCGACCGCTTCAACCAGCGGCAGCACTCGCTCAAGGACCAGATCCGGGTTGTCATGCTCCACAGCCTGGGCGATCAGACGCGGAATAAAGGCATCGAGACGCTCGCGCCCCAAACGCTGCATCGCACGCAGTTGCGGACTGCCGCGCAGACCGGCCAGTGCCTTTAAAGCTTTGGTCGCATCGGCAAAACCGCCCTCTTCCAACTGACGGCAAGCGGCTTCTTCATCCTGCGCCTCTTCCCACAACGGCAGCCATTCACCGCCCACAACCACTTCACTTTCGGCGCCCTCTTCTTCATCGGGATCGGCGATCACCTGCGCAAAGTGCCACGCTACGCGGCCGCGCCAGAACATCAGTTTTTCGTGGAAGGCGTCCCAGTCGGCGAAACCGAGCATGAAGGCAATGCGCGCCTGATCCTGCGCGCCGTCCGGCAGCATCTGGGTCTGGCGGTCGGCAATCGCTTGAATCGCGTGCTCGGTGTAACGCAGAAACTCGTAGCCTTCGCGCAACTCGCTGATCACCGCTGGCGGCAGATAACCCTGCCCCTCCAGCGTGCTCAACACCTTTAATAGAGGACGCTGTTGCAGGCTCAGGTCGCGCCCGCCGTGAATCAACTGAAACGCCTGGGCGATGAACTCGACTTCGCGGATACCGCCAGAGCCGAGCTTGATGTTGTCGGCCATGCCTTTGCGTCGCACTTCCTGCTGGATCAACTGCTTCATGGTGCGCAGCGCTTCGATCGCCGAGAAATCCAGATAACGCCGGTAAACGAACGGCCGCAGCATGTCGAGCAACTGCGCGCCAGCCACTTGATCGCCAGCCACCACCCGCGCCTTGATCATCGCGTAGCGTTCCCAGTCGCGGCCCTGATCCTGGTAATACTGCTCCAGTGCATTGAAGCTCAGCACCAGCGCGCCGGAAGAACCGTATGGACGCAGGCGCATGTCGACGCGAAAGACAAAACCGTCGACGGTCATCGGGTCCAGCGCCTTGATCAGGCGCTGGCCGAGGCGAATGAAGAATTCCTGATTATCCAGCGCGCGTTTCACGCCAACGGTTTCGCCGCCTTCGGGGTAAGCGAAAATCAGGTCGATGTCCGAGGACAGGTTCAGCTCGATCGCGCCGAGCTTGCCCATGCCGAGGATGACCATTTGCTGCGGCAACCCACTGCGGCGGCCGGTCGGCGTGCCGAATTGCTGGCAGTGGCGGCTGTACAACCACTGATAGGCCTGGTCGATGCTGGCGTCAGCCATATCCGAGAGGTCGCGGCAGGTCTGCACCAGATCGGCCTGGCGAGTCAGGTCACGCCAGATGATTCGCACCTGATGGCGGGCGCGTTGGCGGCGCAACGCGCGACCGAGTTCATCTTCGGTTTGCGCGGCATTCGTGGCGGCGGCAATTTGTGCGCACAGTTCACCGGGGGCAAAGGCGCGGTCGAGTTCGCCGGACTGCACCAGCGACAGCAACATCAAAGGGTCACGAACGCTCTGTTCAATGACAAACTCGCTGGCGGCGGTGACCCGGGCAAATTGCGCCCAGCGCTCAGGTGTCCAGGTCGCGAAGCCGTGATCGTCATCAAGCGAGGCGACGGCCGTACGGAACGACTGCTCGGATCGGCTGACCAACGGCAGGAGAATGGCAGGCAGTTCGGCAAGCACGGGCAGGGTCATGGTCTATCCTTGATCGGCGTGTAAACGGCCGCTTGTAGTGAATGATGAAAACCCGCTACCCGATGGACTGTCGAACAAAAGTTATAAATAGCTGAAATTTCTTCTTCTTTGGCACCCAGCATCAAACTTTCACCTTTTTCGGATGGCAATCGACCAACCTTAACGATTATTCTCACAACGCAGTCAGAGGCCACAAGCCTTTCATCTGTAGTTTTACTACTCGTCTATACATTCGAAAGGCTGAAATGCCGGAAGATTTGTAGTAAA
>NZ_JBIUWI010000060.1:0-35202 GCF_044743385.1 Pseudomonas sp. NPDC087639
GATGGTTTCCAGGCCGGCGATGCAGTTCATCAGGGTCGACTTGCCGCAGCCCGACGGGCCGACGAGGATCAGGAACTCACCGTCCTTGATCGACAGTTCGATGTTCTTCAGGGTGTCCGGCAGGCCGGCGATCATCGCCGCTGCCATGTCCACGTTGTATTCCTTGGCGCCGGTGCTGGTGTTGACCAGGTTGTTCAGCGCCACCGTAATCGGCTGCGAATCACCGCTGGAGAACACCACACCGAACAGGAAGTCGTTCCAGATCTGAGTGAACTGCCAGATCAGGCAGACCATGATGATCGGCGTCGACATCGGCAGAATGATCCGCCGGAAAATGGTGAAGAAACCCGCGCCATCCAGACGTGCGGCTTTCACCAGCGCATCGGGAATGCTCACGTAGTAGTTACGGAAGAACAGCGTGGTGAACGCCAGACCGTAAACCACATGGATAAACACCAGGCCGGTGGTGGTGCTGGCCAGACCCATCTTGCCGAGGGTGAACGAGGCTGGCAGCAGCACGGTCTGGAACGGCAGGAAGCAGCCGAACAACAACAGACCGAAGAACAGTTGCGAGCCACGGAAGCGCCACATCGACAACACGTAACCGTTCAACGCACCGATGGCGGTGGAGATGATTACGGCAGGGACGGTGATCTTGATCGAGTTCCAGAAGTAGCCATCAACCGTGGCCCAGGCCTTGACCCAGCCGATGCCGCTGACCACGGTCGGCCAGCTCAGCAGGTTGCCGGAGCTGATGTCTTCCGGGGTCTTGAAGCTGGTCAGCAACATGACCACCAGCGGCACCAGATAAAGGAACACGGCGAAGATCAGCACCGCGTAAATCGCGATGCGACTCAGGCTGATCGCAGGTTTGGCAGCGAGACTAGTCATTGCGCTTGGTCCTCAGCTCGGAATACAGGTAAGGCACGATGATCGCGAGAATCGCACCGAGCATCAGAATCGCACTGGCCGAGCCCATGCCCATCTGGCCGCGACTGAACGTGAACGAGTACATGAACATCGCCGGCAAATCAGAGGAATAACCCGGGCCACCGGCAGTCATCGCGGCAACCAGGTCGAAGCTCTTGATCGCGATGTGCGCCAGAATCATTACCGCACTGAAGAACACCGGACGCAGACTTGGCAGCACCACTTTCCAGTAGATCGTCGGCATGCTCGCGCCGTCGATCTGCGCGGCACGGATGATCGACTGATCAACCCCACGCAGACCGGCGAGGAACATCGCCATGATGAAGCCCGAGGCTTGCCAGACAGCGGCGATCACCAGGCAATAGACCACGCGATCGGGGTCGATCAGCCAGTCGAGACGGAAGCCTTCCCAGCCCCAGTCACGCAACAATTTGTCCAGGCCCATGCCCGGGTTGAGCAGCCATTTCCACGCGGTACCGGTGACGATCATCGAGAGCGCCATCGGGTACAGGTAAATGGTGCGGATGAAACCTTCGCGGCGGATACGCTGGTCGAGGAACACCGCCAGCAGCACGCCGATCACCAGGGTGATGCCGATGAACATGCCGCCGAACAGGGCGAGGTTCTTGCTCGCGACCCACCAGCGATCGTTGTCGAACAGCCGCTGATACTGCGCCAGGCCGGCCCACTTGTAGTTGGGCAGGAACGTCGAAGTGGTGAACGACAGAATGAACGTCCACAGGATGTAGCCATAGAAGCCCACCAGCACGATGAACATGCTCGGCGCCAGCACCAGTTTTGGCAGCCAGCGTTGCAATGCATCGAACGGCGAGGCCTTGCTGAACACAGCAACAGAACTCATGGGGGAATCCAGTACAGGGGATTAGGGTTGCATTTGGGTTCCCTGTGGGAGCCCGCCTATGGTGAGGGGATTTATCCCCTCACCACACAGGCTCACTCCTACAGGGGCCAAGCATTACTTGGCCGACTGAATCGCCGCGCCGAGTTTCTTAGCCGCATCGGCCGGGTCGGCTTTCGGGTCGTTGATGTAGTTGGTCACTACGTCAAAGAACGCGCCCTGCACCGCCAGCGTGGTCGCCATGTTGTGCGCCATGCTCGGTTGCAAACCGCCGGACTTGGCGTCTGCCAGGAAGTCCTTGGCAGCCGTCTGCGCGCAGGAGTCGAAACCGAGTTTCTCCATGTCGTTCAACATGTCGATACGAACCGGGATCGAGCCTTTGTTGATGCTGAAGACCTTCTGGAAGTTTTCACCCAGCACGACCTTGGCAATGTCCTTCTGACCCGCGGCTGTACCGGCGTCTTTCTGCTTGAACACAGCGAGGGAGTCGATGTTGTAGGTGAACGCCTTGTCGGTGCCCGGAAAAGCTACGCACTGGTAATCCTTGCCGGCGATTTTCTTCGCGGCAGTCCATTCGGACTTGGCCCAGTCACCCATGATCTGCATGCCGGCCTTGCCGTTGATGACTTTGGCCGCCTCCAGGTTCCAGTCCTGACCTTTGCCGTCAGCGTCCATGTAGGTCGCGACTTTCTTCAGCTCGGTCAGGGCCTTGACCATTTCCGGGCCGGTCAGCGCTTTGTTGTCCAGATCGACCAGGGCTTTCTTGTAGCCATCAACACCCATGACCGACAGCACAACGGCTTCGAACACGGTGCTGTCCTGCCAAGGCTGACCGCCGTGGGCCAACGGAATAAAGCCCGCAGCCTTGAGCTTGTCGCCAGCGGCGTAGAATTCTTCGAGGGTGGTTGGCGCTTTTTCGATGCCGGCTTTCTTGAAGACTTCCGGGTTGATCCACAGCCAGTTCACGCGGTGAATGTTCACCGGCACGGCCACGTAATCACCGTCGTACTTCACGGTATCGGAGACTTTCTTGTCGAGCAGGCTGTCCCACTTCTCTGCTTTGGCAACGTCTTTCAAGACGTCGGTGTCGAGCAGACCGGTCGACGCCCATTCCTGGATGTCCGGACCTTTGATCTGGGCAACGCCCGGTGGGTTGCCTGCAACGGCACGGCTTTTCAGCACGGTCATGGCAGTTGCACCGCCACCACCGGCGACAGCGCCGTCTTTCCAGGTGAAACCGTCTTTTTCGACTTGGGCCTTGAGCACATCAACGGCAGCTTTTTCGCCACCGGACGTCCACCAGTGCACGACTTCGACCGAACCTTTGGATTCGGCAGCGGAAACACTGAGAGGCAGAATTGCGAGCGGGAACAGGGAGGCGACAGAAATGACAGTAGCGAGGCGAGAAATCGCATTCATCTGAGATGTACCTTTCTTGTTGTTATGCATTGCAAGTCTGGTGCTTGCGCTGCACAGGAGTTTAAACAGGACGTTTGCCTTCGCAGGTAACGAAGGGACGCGCGAATGTCACCACATGGTTACACAGGAACGGCCCGGGATAATTGCGCCAGAGCCGTTGCCATACTGGGTGACAAGGGTAGGCGCGGAATCAGCACCGCTTGCCAAGCGTGATAGAGATCGGGCTTGCCCGGCCAGATATCGGCACTTGGGCGGTTTTGCGGATCGAGTTCGTGGTGCCAACTGCCATCGCAGCGGTCGATGAAATTCATTTCGCAAAACTCCCAGAACAGCCGGTACCAGGTTTCGTATTGCTGATCGCCAGTACGCTTGAGCAACGCGCTGGCAGCGGCGCTGGCTTCAGCATGGGTCCAATGCAGACGATGGCGAACCACGGCTTTGTTGTCCCAGTCGAGGGTGTAGACAATGCCAGGCGCGCCGTCGACGTCCCAGCCATGACGGCAGTTGTTGTCGAAAAGCTTTTGCGCATCGGTCGCCAGCCAACCCGGCGTAAGCATGCCGGCCTGGACCCGCGCGGCTTCGAGGTGCAGCAACAGCCGCGCCCACTCGAAACCATGGCCCGGCGTGGTGCCGTAAGGGCGGAAACCGTCGGCGGGATTGTCCTGGTTGTATTCACGCAGTGGCTGCCAGTTGCGATCGAAGTGTTCGATGACCAGGTAATCATTGGCGGCGGCGTGACCGTGGATCACCCGCTCGACGATGCGTTGCGCGCGTACCAGCCAGCGCGGGTCTTCAGTGACATCGGCCAGCGCGAGGAAGGCTTCGGTGGCGTGCATGTTGCTGTTGGCGCCGCGATAGGCTTCTTCTTCGCTCCAGTCGCGATTGAAGAATTCGCGCATGGCGCCCTCTTCTTCGCTCCAGAAATACGTGTCGATGATGTCGATCGCGTCATCCAGCAAAGCCTGGGCGCCGGGACGTTGCGCGACAACGGCAGAACTCGCCGCCAGTGCAACGAACGCGTGCAGATAGGCGTTCTTGCCGGTGTTGTCGTCGCGATGTTCGGCCACCGCAAACCAGCCACCGTGCAAGGCATCCCGCAACGGCCCGCGCAGGGCGGCGATACCGTGATCGATCAGCTCGGCAAACCCCGGCAGACCCTGAATATGGGCCATGGCGAAGCTGTGGGTCATGCGCGCGGTGTTCATGGTTTCGGCCTGCGCGCTCGCTGGCAACTGGCCGCGTTCGTCGAGGTTGCCGAAGCCTTGAGGCAGTTTTGAAGCCTTGGCGAAATCCAACAGACGCAGGCCTTCGGCGGCGAGCCATTGCTGGTGGGCAGGGGCGTTCAGCCAACTGCTGAAGCCTGGGTTGAAGAGATCCATGGGTGGCCTTTTTTGTTGTTATGACTGCGGGGAGTCTAAACAACGGACCGGGATGGGCTTGTAACGAAGGGGACGGGTTTTGTCACGAGTCAGTGACATTTAAAAGCAAAGTCTTTTGATTTTCAGTCCATCGAACGGGGTAGTTGCAACGTGACCCGCAAACCACCCTCGCGCAAATTCTGCAACGTCACCTCACCGCCATGGCTATGAGCAATGTTGCGTGCAATCCCGAGGCCGAGCCCATACCCCTGCTGCTGCCCCGCCAACCTGAAGTGCGGTTCAAACACCTGCTCCAACCGCTGCTCCGGCACGCCCGGCCCTTCATCGTCGACATGCAGAACAAACGCACTCTCATCGTCATCGATGTGCAGATGTGCGTTCTGCCCGTACTTCAAGGCGTTGTCGATCAGGTTGCCGATGCAACGCTTCAACGCCAAAGGCTTGCCCGAATAGGCCGCCAGTGCCCGTCCGTGCTGAGTCACGCGGCCATTGCCGTTCGGCGCCAGATAAGGCTCCACCAGACAATCGAGCACATGGTTGAGGTCAACCGGTTCGATGTTCTCGTGGATGTCAGTGTCTTTCACGCATTGCAGCGCGCCTTTGACCAGCAACTCCAGTTCGTCCAGATCGCGGCCGAACTTGGCTTGCAGTTGTTCGTCTTCCAGCAGTTCGACGCGCAAGCGCAAGCGAGTGATCGGCGTGCGCAGGTCATGGGAAATCGCGCTGAACAACTGGCTGCGTTCGGTCAGGTAACGGCTGATGCGCTCGCGCATGGTGTTGAACGCACGGCCCACTTCGACCACTTCACTGCCGCCGCCCTCGGCCACCGGCTCGACGTCGGCCCCCAGCGACAGATCCCGCGCCGCCCGCGCCAGACGCTTGAGCGGTCGGCTCTGCCAATGCACCAGCAAGCCGATAAACAGCAGCAGAAAACCGCTGGTGAGGACGATAAACCACACCTGCTGCGACGGCAGGCCCTGCTCTTCAAGGCTGGTGTAGGGCTCGGGCAACAGCGAGGCGATGTACAGCCATTCGCCCGGCGCCATCTGAATCTGCGTGACCAGCACCGGTGGATTCACCGGCTCAAGAGTGAGCGCATAGTGCGCCCAGGAACGCGGTAGCTCATCGAGCTTCAGGCCGGCGTTGAAGATCCGCAGGTCCTCCGGACTGACGAAGGTCACCGAGATATCAGTGTCATGGCCGAGGGATTGACGCAGCACTTCGTCGACCGCTTTCATCACTGCTGCTTTGCGCGGTGTGACCGGCAGCACGTCCATGCCCAACGGTTTGTCGTTGAGGGTCACGACAAATCGGGTGCCGCCCATGCTGCGCAACTGATCGAGTACCAGCGGCCGATACGCTACCGGCAGCGAACGAAAGTAACTGACGCTGGCGGTCATCGAATGGGCGAGGCTGCGGGCGCTGGTGACCAGCCCTTCGAGCTGGGTGGCGCGCAGTTGCGAAACCCAGATCACGCTCGACAAGGTTTGCGCGAACAACACCGCGAGCAAGGTCAGCAGCAACATCCGCCCAAGCAGCGAACGTGGCACCGGTACTTTGGCGGCGAGTTTGCGCAGCGACTCAGTGACCATTGCCGGCAACCACGTTGGCTGCCAGTTGGTAGCCGCTGCCGCGCACGGTACGGATCAGCCGTGGCGGTTTTTCCGTGTCGCGCAGGCGTTGGCGCAAGCGGCTGACGGCCATGTCGACGATGCGATCCAGCGGCATCAGATCACGGCCACGGGTGGCGTTGCCGATGGTATCGCGGTCGAGGATTTCCTGCGGGTGGTCGAGAAACAGTTTCAGCAGGGCGAAGTCGGCGCCGGAGAGAATCACTTCCTCGCCGTCGGTGTGGAACAGCCGATGGCTGACCATGTCCAGTCGCCATTCATCGAATGCCAGCACATCGCTGCCGCTGCGTTCCTGACCGAATTGCGCACGGCGCAGCAGCGCTTTGATGCGCGCTTGCAGTTCGCGGGGGCTGAAGGGTTTGCCGAGGTAGTCGTCGGCGCCGAGTTCCAGACCGATCACCCGGTCGGCTTCGTCGGAACTGGCGGTGAGCATGATGATCGGCACCTGCGCCTGACGCGGATGCTGACGCACCCAACGGCAGAGGCTGAAGCCGTCTTCGTCGGGGAGCATGACATCGAGGATCACCAGATCGCTCGGCGCCTCATTGAGCGCCTGCCGGAAACTGGCGCCATCGGCTGTGGCCCGCACCTGAAACCCGGCGCGGGTCAGGTAGGTTTCCAGCAACTCGCGTATTTCCTGGTCATCATCGACCAACAATATCGACTTGTTGACTGAGCTCACTTCGAAGGCATCCTTGTTGTTGGAATTGGGGCGGATTATGCCTTAAGCATCGAACTTACAAACACCACAGAACCAATGTGGGAACAAAACCTGTGGTGAGGGGATTTATCCCCGATGGGTCGCGCAGCGTCCCCAAAAAGCTGGGCCTGCTGCGCAGGCCATCGGGGATAAATCCCCTCGCCACAGATGAATCCCCTCACCACAAAGGGTCACACCTACAGTTTGATTGCATTTCAGGTCGGGATGGATTGATCCAGCGCCACACCAGCACCCACAAGGCCGGAATACGGCGCCGTCACCAGCCACACCGGAATGCCCTTGAAGTAATCACTCATGCAGCCCTTGTCGGCGAAGCTGCGGGCGAAACCGCTCTCAAGGAAGAAATCGGCAAAGCGCGGAATCACGCCGCCGACGATGTACACCCCACCTCGCCCGCCGGTGGTCAGCACGTTGTTGCCGGCCACTCGCCCGAGCCAGCAGCAGAACTGCTCCAGCACTTCCAGGGCAATCGGATCACCGGCCAGCCCCGCAGCGGTGATCGATTCCGGGGTATCCAGTGTCGGCTCATGGCCATCCACTGCGCAGATCGCCCGGTAAACCCGTGGCAAGCCGCCGCCGCTCAACGCGGTTTCCGCGCTGACATGGCCGATCTCGTTATGGATGTGCTGCCACAACTGAGTTTCACGCGGGCTGCTCAACGGCAGATCGACGTGACCGCCCTCGCCCGGCAACGCGGCAAAACGGCCTTCACCCAAGTCGAGCAAAGTACCGACGCCAAGGCCAGTACCCGGCCCAATCACCACCGCCGGACGCAACGGCTCCGGCGTGCCCTCGCAGACCACGCGAAACTCATCGGGCTGCAAACGGGTCATGCCCAACGCCATCGCCGAGAAGTCGTTGACCAGCAACAACTGCTCGACCTGCAAGGTTTCGCAGAATGCCTTGCGACTCAGGCGCCAGTGGTTGTTGGTGAACTTGAATTCATCGCCGCTGACGGGACCTGCCACTGACAGGCACACCGAACCGATCGAGCCTGGCGCCAGACCGAGCCCGCTCAGATAGAGGCTGATCGCCTCCTCCGGGCTGGCGTGGTCGGCCGTGGCCAGCACTTGAATCGATTCGAGTTGCTGATTTTTCCACAACGCAAACCGCGCGTTGGTGCCTCCGATGTCACCGACCAAAGCCAGTTTCAATTAAGCGTCTCCAGGGCAGAAGTGAAGGCGCTGGCGCCCTGCTCCGCCGAGCTGAAGGCCAAACGCATGAAGCCGAACAGTTCGCGACCGCTGCCAATGTTATTGCCCAACAGGCCTTTGGCAGGTTCGCGCGCGGCAAATTCTTCGGCGTCCACTTTGAGTTCCAAAGTGCCTTTGACGCCATCGACGCGGATGATATCGCCCTCTTGCACTCGCGCCAAAGCGCCACCGACATAAGCTTCAGGACTGACGTGGATCGCCGCCGGGATTTTCCCCGAGGCGCCGGACATGCGCCCGTCGGTCACCAGCGCGACTTTGAAGCCGCGATCCTGCAGCACGCCGAGGAACGGCGTCATCTTGTGCAGCTCCGGCATGCCGTTGGAGCGCGGGCCCTGAAAGCGCATCACGGCGACGAAATCCTTCTCCAGCAAACCGGCTTTGAACGCATCGGCCAGATCCTGCTGATCCTGGAACACCATGGCCGGCGCTTCGACGATCTGGTTTTCCAGCGCCACGGCGGACACCTTCATCACACCGCGACCGAGGTTGCCTTCCATCACCCGCAAGCCACCCTCCGCCGAGAATGCGCGAGCGACTGGACGCAGGATGTTTTCGTCGAGGCTGTCGATCGGGCCTTCGCGCCACACCAGTTGACCGTTATCGAGGAACGGCTCTTTGGTGTATTGGCTCAAGCCGTGACCGAGCACGGTGTTGACGTCTTCGTGCAGCAGGCCCGCCGCGAGCAGTTCGCGGATCAGGAACGACATGCCGCCAGCGGCCTGGAAGTGGTTGATGTCGGCTTTGCCGTTCGGGTAGACGTGGCTCAGGGTCGGCACGACTTCAGAGAGGTCGGCCATGTCCTGCCAGGTCAGTTGAATGCCTGCGGCCATGGCGATGGCCGGCATGTGCAGGGTGTGGTTGGTCGAACCGCCGGTGGCGTGCAGCGCAACAATCGAGTTGACCAGCGACTTCTCGTCGACGATTTCGCCGATCGGCATGAAGTTGCCGTTCTGTTTGGTCAGTCGCGTGACTTGATGTGCGGCTTCGCGGGTCAAGGCATCACGCAGCGGCGTGTTCGGATTGACGAAGGATGCGCCAGGCAAGTGCAGGCCCATGACTTCCATCAACAACTGGTTGGTGTTGGCGGTGCCGTAGAAGGTGCAGGTGCCCGGGCTGTGGTAGGACTTCATCTCCGATTCCAGCAGCTCTTCGCGGGTCGCCTTGCCTTCGGCGTACTTCTGCCGCACGTCGGCTTTTTCCTTGTTGGAAATACCGGAGACCATCGGCCCGCCCGGGACGAAAATCGTCGGCAGATGACCAAAACGCAGGGAGCCCATCATCAGGCCCGGCACGATCTTGTCGCAGATGCCGAGCATCAGAGCGCCGTCGAACATGTTGTGGGAAAGCGCCACCGCCGTCGACATCGCGATCACTTCGCGGCTCGGCAGGCTCAGTTCCATGCCCGGCTCGCCTTGGGTCACGCCGTCGCACATCGCCGGAGTGCCGCCGGCAAACTGGCCGACCGAGCCGATTTCGCGCAGGGCGTTTTTGATTTGTTCAGGAAAGACTTCGTACGGCTGATGCGCCGAGAGCATGTCGTTATAGGAAGAAACAATGGCGATGTTCGCCGAATTCATCATCCGCAGGCTGTGCTTGTCTTCGCTGCCACACCCGGCCACGCCGTGGGCGAAGTTGGCGCACTGCAGCTTGCCGCGCATCGGGCCGTCAGTGGCGGCGCCGCGAATCAGTGCAAGGTAAGCCTGACGCGTAGCGCGGCTGCGGGCGATAAGCCGTTCGGTGACCTCAAGAACGCGGGGATGCATGTGTAGAACTCCAGGCTAACGGATGTGGCGACCTGATTGTCTATGCTGATCAAACGCCGTTGTTGTTGGAATGACAGACGGCTTTTTTGACCATTCGGACCAGTTGATTCAGGTCACTCGTTGTAGATAAAACAAAATATTGCCACTAAAAAGGCTTGTTTTCTATTTTTATGCGAATAATCTTGTAATTCCAACAACAAAACGACGGCGGCGCTCTGGCATGCATCTTCGCATCGGCAGGGCCGGTGGTGGCGACGGCGGCGCTGTTTCATGACTCTTCGAATCGCAATCAATGGTTTTGGCCGCATCGGCCGTAATGTCCTGCGCGCACTGTATACCCAAGGCTATCGACAGGATTTGCAGATTGTCGCCATCAACGATCTGGGCGACAGCTCGATCAACGCGCATCTGCTTAAATACGACACCGTTCACGGCACTTTCGATGCACAGGTCGAGCATGACAACGAGAGCCTGACTGTCAACGGCGACCGCATTGCGGTCAGCGCCATTCGTAACCCGGCCGAACTGCCATGGGCTGCCGAAAAGATTGATGTGGTATTCGAATGCACCGGTCTGTTTACCGACCGTGCCAAAGCCGCCGCGCATATTACTGCCGGCGCACGCAAAGTAATCATCTCGGCCCCGGCCAAAGGTGCCGACGCCACCGTGGTTTACGGTGTTAACCACGACATTCTGCGCCAGTCGCACCAGATCATCTCCAACGCTTCGTGCACCACCAACTGCCTGGCGCCAGTGGCGCAAGTGCTGCACCGCGAACTGGGGATCGAAAGCGGCCTGATGACCACCATTCACGCCTACACCAACGACCAGAACCTGACCGACGTCTATCACACCGACCCGTACCGCGCGCGTTCGGCCACGCAAAACATGATCCCGAGCAAGACCGGCGCCGCTGAAGCGGTGGGCCTGGTGCTGCCGGAACTGGCAGGCAAACTGACCGGCATGGCCGTGCGGGTGCCGGTGATCAATGTGTCGCTGGTGGATCTGACCGTGCAGTTGAAGAAAGAAGCCACTGCCGAGGAAGTGAACGCCCTGCTCAAAGCAGCGAGCCAGCATTCGAAAATTTTGGGTTACAACACGTTGCCGCTGGTCTCCAGTGACTTCAACCACAACCCGCTGTCGTCGATCTTCGACGCCAACCACACCAAATCCAGCGGCAAACTACTGAAAGTGCTGGCCTGGTATGACAACGAGTGGGGGTTCTCCAACCGTATGCTGGATAACTGCCTGGCGCTGTGCAACGCCGAGTAATCCAAAGAATCCCCTATCCCTGTGGGAGCGAGCCTGCTCGCGAATACGATGTGTCATTCAACATTTATGTTGGCTGATACACCGCTTTCGCGAGCAGGCTCGCTCCCACAGGTTTCAATTTCAATTTGAAATCAAGGCTTGACCATACGGGCGGATGATAAGCATTATCATTCGCTTGAAATCGATCAGGTCACCCCGTGAGTCAATCACACTTCAACCACGTCTTCCTCACCCAGCGCCTCTCGCTGCTGCGTACGCTGGAACGGATGGTCAACAATCACAGCACCGCTGAAGACCTGTTGCAGGAAACCTACCTGCGAGTGACGCGGGCGCTGAGCGAGCGGGCCATCGATCATCTCGAACCCTTTGTCTTCCAGACCGCACGCAATCTGGCGCTGGATCATTTGCGTGCGCGCAAGATCCATTCGCGCACCATGGTCGATGACGTGCCGCAGGACGTGGTGCACAGCGTCGCCGCCCCCGCCAGCAGCGCCGAAGACGCCGCCCACGCCGAACAATTGCTGGAGCGCCTGAACGTGAGCCTCAGTGAACTCAGCCCGCGTCAGCAGCAGATTTTCATCCTCAGCCGTTTGCACGGGCACAGCTACCAGGAAATCGCCGACGAATTGAATGTCTCGCTCAGCACCGTGCAGAAAGAACTGAAACTGATCATGACCATTTGCATAGGCGTCGCCGAGCGCTTGAATGGCGACTGAGGCGGTAGGCTCTTTCTGTAAGTGCCAGGTTCGACTGCACTGATCATCGGGCTTTGTTACCCTTGCCCGACTTTTACGCTTCACAAAAAAAACAGCCGTGCGCAGACACTGCCGAGGAAACACCGTGACGGACACCCACCGCTCGCCTTCGCCCGAATCGGCGCAGGATGCTGCACTTGCAATGGACCAGGCACTGGACTGGCTCATCGTACTCGGCAGTCCGAATGAAGAGCAGACCCGGCAGTTTCACGCGTGGCTGTCGGCTGATCCGTTGAATGCCGAGGCGTATGCCAAGGCACAGGCGATCTGGGATGGCCCGCAAATCGCCCAATGCGCGCAAACCCTGGCTTTGCCACCTGCGAAAGTTACCGTCCTCAAGCGTCTGCGTCCGCACTGGAAACCGCTGGCCACCGCTGCGGTGCTGCTGCTCGGGTTGTTCAGCTTCAGTAATTTGCCGATGCGCTTGCAGGCCGATCACCTGACCGTGGTCGGCGAACGCCAGCGCCTGCAACTGGAGGACGGCTCGAAAGTCCTGCTCAATACCAATTCGGCGTTTTCCAGCACCATCAACGATCAGCAGCGCTTCGCACGGCTGTATCAGGGCGAAGCGTTTTTCGAGGTGGCGGCCAATCGCAACCAGCCGCTGGAAATCGATGCCGGCCCGGTCAAAGCCAGCGTGCATGACACTGCATTTGCCGTGCGTTATCTGGACGGCGTTGCGCAGGTCAATGTGCAGCGCGGCGATGTCGATTTGCGCGCCACCCATAACGATGCCCGGGTGCGTCTCTCCGCCGGGGAAAGCATCCGCATCGGCCCCAACGGTTTCGACCGCCCGGCCAAGCTCGACGCAAATACCGATCTGGCCTGGGTGCAAGGTCGACTGGTGTTCGAGAACTGCCCGCTGAATCAGGTGCTGGCCGAGCTGCGCCGCTACTATCCGGGTTGGATCATTAACACCAACGAGCAGTTGGCCGACGTCAACGTCACGGGTAACTACCGCCTCGATCAACCCCTCGACGTGGTGCGCTCCCTCGCCCACATCACCTCCGCACGCTTGCAGGAATTCCCGGCGCTGGTGATCCTGAACTAAATGAGA
Source organism: Pseudomonas sp. NPDC087639 (assembly GCF_044743385.1). Taxonomy (NCBI): domain Bacteria; kingdom Pseudomonadati; phylum Pseudomonadota; class Gammaproteobacteria; order Pseudomonadales; family Pseudomonadaceae; genus Pseudomonas; species Pseudomonas sp. NPDC087639. The sequence goes on from NZ_JBIUWI010000060.1 coordinate 13,001, forward strand.
ATTATTTTTACTCGATAGCCGAAGCACGTACGTCTAGTTATAGCCAATGCAATTGATTCGCATCTTCGGACGCTAATCAGCACCTATAAAGATTCGTGCGACACGGAGCGCTATCGATGTCCTCACGCCTTACCCGCCAGACTGCTTCCCCTTCCCGCGTATTGTCGCTGCTGACCGCTGCCATCCTCATGGCCGGTACGGCGCCGCTGCTGGCCGCCACCGAGCAACCGGCGCGCAACATGGGCGATTACTCGTTCGCCATCGGCCAGCAACCGCTGGTGTCGGCACTCAATGCCTTCACCACCGTCACTGGCTGGCAAGTCGGCTTGCCGGCAGAACTGGGTCAGGGCGTATCGTCGGCGGGCGTGCGCGGCTCGCTGCCACCGGAAAAAGCCCTTGAGCGCCTGTTGGTGGGGACCAACTTGAGCTTCCGCAAACTGAGCAACAACAACGTCGTGCTGGAAAAACGCAGTAGCAGCGGCGCACTGAATCTGGATCAGGTGACCATCAGCGCCACCCGACAGGAACAGTCGGTGAACAGCGTGCCAAGTACCGTCACCGTGCACACCCGTGAAGAACTGGATCGCAACAACGTCAACACGATCAAGGATCTGGTGCGCTACGAGCCAGGTGTTTCCGTCGGCGGCGCCGGCCAGCGTGGCGGCATCAGCGGCTACAACATCCGTGGCATCGACGGCGACCGCATCCTCACGCAGGTTGACGGCGTCGAAGTACCGGACGGTTTCTTCAACGGCCCGTACGCCAAGACCCAGCGCAATTACGTTGACCCGGAAATCGTCAAACGCGTGGAAATTCTCCGTGGCCCGGCCTCGGTGCTGTACGGCAGCAACGCCATCGGCGGCGCCGTCAGCTATTACACACTCGATCCGGACGACATCATCAAACCCGGCAAAGACGTCGGCGCCCGCCTGAAAACCGGTTACAACTCGGCCGATGACAGCTGGCTGAAATCCGCCACCGTCGCCGGCCGTGCCGATCAGTTCGACGGTTTGCTGCACTACAGCCGACGCGATGGTCACGAGACTGATTCCTACGGCAGCAACAACGGCACAGGTCTTGAGCGCACCGCCGCCAACCCGGAAGACGTCAAGGCAACCAACGTGCTGGCCAAGATCGGCTGGAACTACAACGACGATTCGCGCCTTGGCCTGACCTACGAAAAGTACAAGGATGATCGCGACACCGATCAGAAAAGTGCCTACGGCGGCCCGTACTTCAACGGCGCCCCGACCATTCCGAACAGCGTGCTGCCCGGCGGCATGTACCAGTGGCGCACCGGTAACGACACCATCACCCGTGAGCGTTTTGGCATTGAACACAGCTTCGCCCTCGACAGCCTGCTGGTCGACAACGTGAAGTGGAGCCTCAACCATCAGATCGCCAAAACCGACCAGAGCACCGAAGAGTATTACTACCCGATCACCCGAAAAGTGCTGCGCACCCGCGACACCATTTACGAGGAAAAACAGTGGGTATTCGATGCGCAACTGGACAAGGCGTTCGCCATCGCTGACACCGATCACGTGCTGACTTACGGCACCACCATCAAGCAGCAGAAAGTCACCGGCTCGCGCAGCGGCGACGGCACGTGCCTGGCGGTCGGTCGTGGCTGCACGGCGATTGGTGCAACCAGTACCGCTGACGTATTGGCCAAGGCCACTGACTTCCCGGACCCGACCATCAACACCTACAGCCTGTTCGCCCAGGATCAGATCAGTTGGAACAACTGGACCTTCCTGCCGGGCCTGCGCTACGACTACACCCAGCTCAAGCCGCACATCACCCAGGAATTTCTCAACACCGTGAACGCTGACGGCACGGACACGGTCAGCGAGAAGAACAAGACCTGGCACAAAGTCTCGCCGAAATTCGGCCTGACCTACGCCTTTAACGACAACTACACCTGGTACGGTCAGTACGCCGAAGGCTTCCGCACCCCGACCGCGAAAGCGCTGTACGGCCGCTTCGAGAACAACACCACCGGTTATACCGTGGCGCCTAACCCGGATCTGGAGCCGGAAAAAAGCAAAAGCTATGAAACCGGTCTACGCGGCAATTTCGAGTCGGGCTCGTTCGATGTGGCGGTGTTCTACAACAAGTATCGCGACTTCATTAATGAAGACGCGGTGAAGCCGGGCGATGACGAACTGACCTTCCAGAGCAACAACATCAAGCACGCGACCATCAAGGGTGCCGAAGTCAAAGGACGTCTGAACCTGGACTCGTTCGGCGCGCCGCAAGGCCTCTACACCCAAGGCTCGATCGCCTACGCCTACGGTCGCAATGACGACAGCGGCGAGCCGCTCAACAGTGTTAATCCGCTGACCGGCGTGTTCGGCCTGGGTTACGACCAGGACAACTACGGTGGCCTGCTGAGCTGGACGTTGGTGAAGAAGAAGGATCGCGTCGACGACACCAACTTCAAGTCGCCGGATGGCGTCAGCAGCCAGTTCAAGTCGCCGGGCTTCGGCCTTCTTGACCTGACCGGGTTCTACAAAGTCACCGACGACGTCACCGTCAGCGGCGGCATTTACAACCTGACCGACAAGAAATACTGGCTGTGGGATGACGTGCGCGGTTACGACAGCGTCGGCGAAGCCTCGGTGACGCAACCGGCCAACCTCGATCGCCTGACCCAACCGGGTCGCAACTTCGCGATCAATCTGATCTGGGACATCTGATCCCGTCGAACTCACTGCGCGTGTTGATACGCCGCGCAGTGAGGCTTTTTTTACTGTCCGGCGCTATCCCGTTCGTCTCGTTATCAAGCGCCTCTTTTATCAAGGACATGTCATGACCACTTCGCAAAAAGCCCTGCGTTCGCAACGTCTGAACCAGATCACCCACGAGCCGCACAGCAAGCTCGACGCCCTGGTCAAAGCCCACGCGCCGTTCGAGACCCGCGCCAACTTCGCCCGGTTTGTGGTGGCGCAATACCTGTTTCAGTCGGAACTGGTCGGTCTGTACAACGATGCCGAGCTGACAGAGATCGTCGCGGACTTGCCCGCTCGCTGCCGCGCTGAAGCCGCCAAGGCCGACCTGGCGGATCTGGACACCGAGGTCCCGGCGCCGGTTGCCGGCGCAGTGAAAAACCCGAGCAAGGCCCGGGCACTGGGCTGGATCTTCGTCTCTGAAGGTTCGAAGCTCGGTGCTGCGTTTCTGATCAAACGCGCCGTGGCGCTGGAACTGAGCGAAACCTTTGGTGCGCGTCATTTGGGTGAACCTGAAGGTGGACGCGCCGAGGGTTGGAAGCGCTTTGTCAAAACTCTCGACTCGCTGGAGTTCAGCGCCGAGGAAGAAGCTGAAGTGGAGCAAGGCGCGATTGACGCGTTCAAGCGCTTCACCGTGTTGCTGGAACAGGCTTATGCCACCGAAGCAGAACTGGCCTGAAGCAACACCTATTCCTTGTGGGAGCGAGCCTGCTCGCGAAGACGGCAGCACATTCAACATTAATGTGACTGATCCACCGCTTTCGCGAGCAGGCTCGCTCCCACATGGGAACTGCAACAACCTGTAAGATCTCCATTCCGCTTCAGAAGCCACCGCTGAGCCCATGCCGCAACCCGCCTCCTCCAAACTCGCCCGTCTGCTGTTCGGCCTGCTGGCCTACGTCAGCCTCGGCATTGGCCTGATTGCCATCGTCGTGCCCGGCCTGCCGACCACCGAGTTCATCCTGCTCGCCGCCTGGGCCGCGACCCGCAGTTCGCCGCGCCTGAGTGCCTGGCTGGAAAACCATCGCCTGTTCGGGCCGATCCTGAGCAACTGGCGCGACGGCAAGATCATCGCGCGCAAAGCCAAAATCAGCGCCACAGTGAGCATGCTGCTGTGTGCGACGCTGATGCTGGTGATGCTCGATCACGGCTGGCCGGTCTATCTGGCGATTGCCGGGATGAGCCTGGGTAATCTGTGGATCTGGTCGCGACCGGAAACCTTGCCCACCCCTTCCTGAACCCGCGCAACAACACTGAAACTTCCCTGTAATTAATCGCCTTTTCAGCACATTCCCCTGCGCAAACGTTTAGCACTGACCGTTCGTCGGCAAGCCGCTTATGCGCCCTCGCTCCGCGCCGATGAGCATTGCATGGCGCTGAATGGATTTGGCGAACCGGGTAGTTCATGCCCGACAGCCACCCGTTTATTCATTCGCGAGAACGCCCATGTTCGACTCTCTCTCCATTCGCCTGAAAATCGTTCTGCTCTCCGGTCTGTGCCTGCTCGGTGTGGTTGCGCTGATCGTCGGCATGAACATTTACCAGACCAACCAGAACGACGAACTGGTCAGCAACTCCAGCAGCAAGATGCTCACCGCCAGTGTGCAGAACCTGCTGCAAGCCAAGGCCGCCGAACAAGCGGTGCGGGTGCAGAAGACCTTCGGCGAAAGCCTGACGGTCATCACCGCAGTGGCCGACCAGATCAAGGACATGCGCGTGATGGCGGGCAAGCGTTCGCTGGACGCTGGCGCTCTGCGTGAAGAGTTGAACCTGAGCCTGAAAACCGCGTTCGAGCGCAACGACAAAGTGCTCGGCATCTGGCTCGCCTTCGAACCCAATGGGCTGGACGGCAAGGACAGCGAATTCGCCAACGACGCGGCCCGCCAGTCCAACGAAACCGGACGTTTTTCCACCTACTGGAGCCGCGCCGGCGGTGCCTCGCTGAACACGATCATGGTCGAAGATGACCTGACCAAGACCACCCTAAGCGTCAGCGGCACGCCGTACAACAGTTGGTACACCTGCCCTCGCGACAACAAGCGCACCTGCCTGCTCGACCCGTATGCCGATACCGTCGGTGGCAAGGAAATGCTCATGACGACCATTTCCGTGCCGTTGATCGTCGATGGCAAAGCCATCGGCGTGGCCGGCGTTGATATCGCCCTCGACGCCCTGCAAGCGGCGGCTGTGGACTCGCAGCGCAACCTGTTCAACAACGCCGGGCACATGCTTATCGTCTCGGGCAGCGGCGTGTTGGCTGCGGACAGTTCGGATGCTGCCAAGGTTGGCAAAAAGATCGGCGACACTCTCGGTGCCGATGGCAAGGATGTGCTGCAGCTGCTCGGCAGTGGCACGCCGAAGATTCTTGAACAGGGCGACCTGATCCGCGCCGTGTACCCGGTCGATCCGATTGGCAATTCGCGGGCCTGGGGCGTGGTCATCGACCTGCCGAAACAGGTGCTGCTGGCCGACTCGGTCAAACTGCAAGCGGTGCTCGACGACGCACAGGAAACCGGCGTATTTACCGCACTGGCGGTGGCTGTTGTTGCCGGGCTGATTGGCTTGTTGCTGATCTGGCTCACGGCTTCCGGCGTCACGCGTCCGATCAACAGCGTCGCCGAGATGCTGAAGAATATCGCCAGCGGTGAAGGCGATCTGACTCAGCGCTTGAACTACAGCAAGCAAGATGAATTGGGCGAACTGGTGAACTGGTTCAACCGTTTCCTCGACAAGCTGCAACCGACCATCGCGCAGATCAAACAGAGCATCACCGAGGCGCGCGGCACCGCCGACCAGTCTTCGGCAATCGCCCGCCAGACCAGCGAAGGCATGCAGGTGCAGTTCCGCGAAATAGACCAGGTTGCCACCGCCTCCAACGAAATGAGCGCCACTGCCCACGACGTTGCCAACAGCGCATCGAACGCCGCCAACGCCGCCAAGGGTGCCGACCAGTCGGCCAAGGACGGCATGTCGATCATCGAGCGCAGCACCCGCGACATCAATCAACTGGCTGATGAAGTCAGCAAAGCGGTGACCGAAGTCGAAGCGCTGGCAGTCAACAGCGAGCAGATCGGCTCGGTGCTGGAAGTGATCCGCAGCATCGCCGAACAGACCAATTTGCTCGCTCTCAACGCCGCCATTGAAGCAGCCCGTGCCGGTGAAAGCGGTCGCGGGTTTGCCGTGGTCGCCGACGAAGTGCGCAACCTGGCCAAGCGCACGCAGGATTCGGTGGAGGAAATTCGCGTGGTCATCGAGCGGATTCAGACCGGCACCCGTGGCGTGGTCGCGACCATGCATTCGAGCCAGACCCAGGCGCACAACAACGCCGGGCAGATCCGTCAGGCCGTGGATGCGCTGGGCAAGATCAGCGATGCGGTCACGGTGATCAGCGACATGAACCTGCAAATCGCCAGCGCCGCCGAACAGCAGAGCGCGGTGGCTGAAGAGGTCAATCGCAACGTTTCGGCGATTCGTACCGTGACTGAAACCTTGACCGAGCAAGCCACTGAATCGGCAGCGATCAGCAGCCAGCTCAACGCCTTGGCGAGTCAGCAGATGAAGTTGATGGACCAGTTCCGCGTCTAATCGCTACACCGCTCCCACAGGAGGAACGCATTTCAAATGTGGGAGCGAGCCTGCTCGCGAAGAGGCCAGTTCGGGGCACAAAAACCTGATCAATCAGCCCGGCTCAAAGACGTCCACAACACCTGCACACCAGATCCGCCGTCGATGCCGACCACTGCCGCGACGCGAGAAACCTCACAACGACAACACCCCGCTGTACAACCCATAAGCCGCCAGCCCTGCCCCAATGATCACGCCGGTAAAAATACCCTTCTCCACCGTGGTGAACAGCGGCTCACCCTGTTCATGCTTGGCTTTGGCAAACAGGATCACCCCCGGCGCATACAGCAACGCCGACAACAGCAAATACTTCACCCCGCCGGCGTACAACAACCACACCGCATAACACAGGGCGATGCCACCGATCAGCAGATCCTTGGTGCGTTCGGCCGAGGCGTGTTCGTAGGTTTCGCCGCACCCACTCAACAGCACGGCGTAGGCAGCCGACCACAGATACGGCACTAGAATCATCGACGAGGCGAGGTAGATCAGGCTGGTGTAAGTGCCTGCCGAGAACAGCGTGATCAGCAGAAAAATCTGGATCATCACGTTGGTCAGCCACAACGCATTGACCGGCACATGATTGGCGTTTTCCTTTTTCAGGAACGCCGGCATGGTATTGTCCCGGGCCGTGGCGAAAAGGATTTCGGCGCACAACAACGCCCACGACAACAACGCCCCCAGCAGTGAAACCGCCAGGCCGAGGCTGATCAGCAGCGCGCCCCACGGCCCGACGATATGTTCCAGCACCGCCGCCAGCGACGGGTTCTGCAAGGTCGCCAGTTCCGGCTGGCTCATGATCCCCAGCGACAGCACGTTGACCAGCACCAGCAACGCCAGCACGCCGATAAATCCGATCACCGTGGCACGGCCGACGTCACTGCGCTTCTGCGCCCGTGCCGAGTACACGCTGGCGCCTTCGATGCCGATGAACACAAACACTGTCACCAGCATCATGTTGCGCACCTGATCCATCACCCCGCCGAAACTCGGGTTGCTGCGGCCCCAGATATCGCGGGTAAAAATGTCAGCCTTGAACGCCACGGCAGCGATGACGATGAACATGATCAACGGCACGATCTTGGCCACGGTGGTCACCTGGTTGATGAACGTCGCCTCCTTGATCCCGCGCATCACCAGAAAATGCACGGCCCACAGCAGCACCGACGCGCAGCCGATGGCAACCGGTGTGTTGCCCTGGCCGAACACCGGAAAGAAGTAGCCGAGGGTGCTGAAGAGCAGGACGAAATAGCCGACGTTACCCAGCCAGGCGCTGATCCAGTAACCCCACGCCGACGAGAACCCCATGTAGTCGCCAAACCCGGCCTTGGCGTAGGCATACACCCCCGAGTCCAGTTCGGGCTTGCGATTGGCCAGGGTCTGGAACACAAAGGCCAGGGTCAACATGCCGATCGCGGTAATCCCCCAGCCGATCAGAATCGCCCCGGCGTCGGCACGCGCCGCCATGTTTTGCGGCAAGGAAAAAATCCCCCCGCCAATCATCGACCCCACCACCAGGGCGATCAACGCACCCAGTCGCAGCTTTTGCGTCGGTTGCGACATTCCAGTCTCCCTTCTCCTGCTCTGGCAATTATCAAAAAGATGTTGCTTTTAACTAAACGGATAAAGCGTAAGTACGTTTATTGAATAACGCCAATTAATGCCCGTTATATATAGCCAATGACGCTAATGCCTTACACGGATAGTCGCTTTATTTGCTGATCCTGATTATTCGATTCTGTACTGAAAACAAATGAGGAAATTTGCCAAAACCTGAAAAAGAACTAGGGTGATAGTTCGAAAGTAATAGGAGCAATTCCCAAATCCATCGCCGAAAGCCTCTGGAATGGGCCTTTCAGGCAGTCGCTTTATGCCATCAGGCGCTTCATAAGTCATTCATTAACAATGGAATGTGCCTATGCACTGATCTAAGTCAGTAGTTTGATCAGTCAACAGAACTACGCTGTGAACTCTTCTCTCCTGCAATGGAGTCATGCAATGTCTGAAGCTCCCGGAAAACTACGATTAGGTGCACTGGTTGCCTTGGTCGTCGGATCAATGATCGGTGGCGGGATATTCTCTTTGCCACAAAACATGGCCGCCAGCGCCGACGTCGGCGCGGTACTGATCGGTTGGGCCATCACCGCTGTCGGCATGCTCACCCTCGCTTTTGTCTTTCAAACCCTCGCCAATCGCAAGCCTGACCTGGACGGCGGCGTGTACGCCTACGCCAAGGCCGGGTTCGGCGATTACATGGGTTTCTCTTCGGCCTGGGGTTACTGGATCAGTGCCTGGCTGGGCAACGTCGGTTACTTCGTCCTGTTGTTCAGCACCCTCGGTTATTTCTTTCCGGTTTTCGGCGAAGGCAACACCGTCGCTGCGGTGATTGGCGCCTCCGTGCTGCTGTGGGCCGTGCATTTCCTGGTGCTGCGCGGGATCAAGGAAGCGGCATTCATCAACCTGGTGACCACGGTCGCCAAGGTGGTGCCACTGCTGTTGTTCGTGATGATCGCGTTCTTCGCGTTCAAACTGGATATCTTCACCGCTGACATCTGGGGCGTGAAAAACCCTGATTTGGGCAGTGTGATGAATCAGGTGCGCAACATGATGCTGGTCACCGTGTGGGTGTTCATCGGCATCGAAGGCGCGAGCATCTTCTCGGCCCGGGCGGAAAAACGCTCCGACGTGGGCAAGGCCACCGTGATCGGCTTCATCACCGTGCTGCTGTTTCTGGTGCTGGTGAACGTGCTGTCGCTGGGCATCATGACTCAGCCAGAGTTGGCCAAACTGCAGAACCCGTCGATGGCCGCCGTGCTTGAGCATGTGGTCGGTCACTGGGGCGCGGTGCTGATCAGCGTCGGTCTGATCATCTCGCTGCTGGGGGCGCTGTTGTCGTGGGTGTTGTTGTGTGCGGAGATCATGTTTGCCGCCGCCAAAGACCACACCATGCCGGAGTTCCTGCGCAAGGAGAACGCCAACCATGTACCGGTCAACGCCCTCTGGCTGACCAACGCGATGGTGCAGATTTTCCTGATCATCACCCTGTTCTCGGCCAGCACTTACCTGTCGCTGATCTACCTCGCCACCTCGATGATTCTGGTGCCGTACCTGTGGTCGGCGGCCTATGCCGTACTGCTGGCGGTGCGCGGCGAAACCTACGAAGGCTTCGCGGCCGAGCGGCGCAAGGATCTGATCATCGGCGGGATCGCCCTGATCTACGCGATCTGGCTGCTGTACGCCGGCGGCATCAAATACCTGCTGCTCTCGGCCCTGCTCTATGCCCCCGGCGCGTTCCTGTTCGCCAAGGCCAAGCTCGAACTCAAGCAAGCGGTTTTCACCAACGTCGAGAAGCTGATTTTCGCCGCAGTGGTTGTGGGCGCGCTGGTCGCGGCCTACGGACTGTATGACGGCTTCCTGACTCTGTAACACCTGATTGATTAGTTATCTGGAGGATCACTGCAATGACCACGGAAAAAGTTAAGTACGGCGTACATTCCGAAGCCGGCAAACTGCGCAAAGTCATGGTCTGCTCCCCTGGTCTGGCCCATCAGCGCCTGACCCCGAACAACTGCGATGAACTGCTGTTCGACGATGTGCTGTGGGTCGCCCAGGCCAAGCGCGACCACTTCGACTTCGTCACCAAGATGCGTGAACGCGGGATCGATGTGCTGGAAATGCACAACCTGCTGACCGACATCGTCGCCATCCCCGAAGCACTGGACTGGATTCTCGATCGCAAGGTCACCGCCGATTCGGTGGGCCTGGGCCTGATCAGCGAGGTGAAATCCTGGCTGAAAAGCCTTGAGCCACGGCACATCGCCGAGTTTCTGATTGGCGGCGTCTCCGCCGATGACCTGCCGGACAGCTTCGGCGGCAAGACCATCCAGATGTTCCGCGACTTCCTCGGCCACTCCAGCTTCATCCTGCCGCCGCTGCCGAACACTCAGTTCACCCGCGACACCACGTGCTGGATCTACGGCGGCGTGACGCTGAACCCGATGTACTGGCCGGCGCGTCGTCAGGAAACCCTGTTGGCCACGGCCATCTACAAATTCCACCCGCAGTTCACCAACGCCGATTTCGAGATCTGGTACGGCGACCCGGACAAGGATCACGGCAGCGCCACCCTTGAAGGCGGCGACGTGATGCCGATCGGCAACGGTGTGGTGTTGATCGGCATGGGCGAGCGCTCATCCCGTCAGGCCATCGGCCAACTGGCGCTGAACCTGTTCAAGAACAAAGCCGTGGAAAAAGTCATCGTTGCCGGTCTGCCAAAGTCTCGCGCGGCGATGCACCTGGACACCGTGTTCAGCTTCTGCGACCGCGACCTCGTCACGATTTTCCCGGAAGTGGTCAACCAGATCGTCGCCTTCACCCTGCGACCTGACGACAGCAAACAGGGCGGCATCGATATTCGCCGCGAAGAATCGAGCTTCCTCGACACCGTGGCTGCCGCCCTCAACCTGCCGAAGCTGCGCGTGGTGGAAACCGGCGGCAACAGCTTCGCCGCCGAACGCGAGCAATGGGACGACGGTAACAACGTCGTCGCCGTGGAGCCGGGCGTGGTCATCGGCTACGACCGCAACACCTACACCAACACCCTGCTGCGCAAGGCTGGCGTAGAGGTCATCACCATCAGCGCTGGGGAATTGGGCCGTGGCCGTGGCGGCGGCCACTGCATGACCTGCCCGATCATCCGCGATCCGATCGACTATTGATTTTTTGACTAATGACGACCCGACGCTGTGAAAGCGTAGCGCCGAAGGCGCACAGCCTGCAGTAGCTTTCACAGTGTCGGGCAAGGAGATCCATCATGGCTTTTAATATGCGCAACCGCAGCTTGCTGAGTTTGATGCACCACACCACTCGCGAGATCAACTACCTGATCGACCTGTCCCGCGACCTCAAACGCGCCAAATACACCGGCACCGAGCGTCCACACCTGCAAGGCAAGAACATCGCGCTGATCTTCGAAAAAACCTCGACCCGCACCCGTTGCGCCTTCGAAGTCGCGGCGCACGACCAAGGCGCTCACGTCACCTACATTGACCCCGTGTCGTCGCAGATCGGCCACAAAGAAAGCATGAAAGACACCGCCCGCGTACTCGGCCGGATGTTTGATGCCATCGAGTACCGTGGCTTCGAACAGGAAATCGTCGAAGAGCTGGCCAAGTTCGCCGGAGTGCCGGTGTTCAACGGTCTGACCGCCGAATTCCATCCGACACAAATGATCGCCGACGTGCTGACCATGCGCGAACACAGCGACAAACCGATGCACGACATCAGCTACGCCTACCTCGGCGACGCCCGTTACAACATGGGTAACTCGCTGCTGATGATCGGCGCCAAACTCGGTATGGACGTGCGCATCGCTGCACCGAAAGCCCTGTGGCCGCACGCTGACTTCATCGCGCAATGCAAAGAATTCGCCGAAGAAAGCGGCGCGCGCATCACCATTACCGAAGATCCGAAAGAAGCGGTCAAAGGCGTCGACTTCATTCACACCGACATCTGGGTGTCGATGGGCGAGCCGGTCGAAGCGTGGGACGAGCGTATCGAGCAACTGCTGCCGTACCAGGTCAACAGCAAAATGATGAAAGCCTCCGGCAACCCACGCGTGAAATTCATGCACTGCCTGCCGGCGTTCCATAACAGCGAAACCAAGGTCGGCAAAGACATTGCCGCACGCTATCCACACTTGGCCAATGGCGTCGAAGTGACAGAAGACGTGTTCGAATCCCCGGCCAACATCGCCTTCGAGCAAGCGGAAAACCGCATGCACACCATCAAGGCAATTCTGGTGTCGGCGCTGGCTGATCTTTAACCACTGCTGACCCGTGATCATTCCCACGCTCCCGCGTGGGAATGCATCCCGTGACGCTCTGCGTCACAGCGGACGCGGAGCGTCAGTGGCGGCATTCCCACGCAGAGCGCGGGAACGATCAACAAATCACTGTTTTCCAGAAGGAAATGCACCATGCGTATCGTCGTAGCGTTGGGCGGTAACGCCCTGCTCCGCCGTGGTGAACCGATGACCGCTGACAATCAGCGCGCCAACATCCGCATCGCCACCGAGCAAATCGCCAAGATCCATCCCGGCAATCAACTGGTCATCGCCCACGGCAATGGCCCGCAAGTCGGCCTGCTGTCGCTGCAAGCGGCAGCCTACACCTCCGTCACCCCTTACCCGCTGGACGTGCTCGGCGCCGAAACCGAAGGCATGATCGGCTACATCATCGAACAGGAGCTGGGCAACCTGCTGGACTTCGAAGTGCCGTTCGCCACCCTGCTGACCCAGGTCGAAGTCGACGCCAACGATCCGGCCTTCAAGAACCCGACCAAACCCATCGGCCCGGTCTACGACAAGGCTGAAGCGGAAAAACTCGCCGCTGAAAAAGGCTGGGCCATCGCTCCTGACGGCGACAAGTACCGCCGTGTAGTAGCCAGCCCACGGCCGAAGCGCATCTTCGAGATCCGCCCGATCAAGTGGCTGCTGGACAAGGGCAGCATCGTCATCTGCGCCGGTGGCGGCGGCATTCCGACCATGTACGACGAGAACCGCCACCTCAAGGGCATCGAGGCGGTGATCGACAAGGATCTGTGCTCCTCGCTGCTGGCTGAACAACTGGAAGCGGAGTTGCTGGTGATTGCCACCGACGTCAACGCGGCGTTCATCGACTTCGGTAAACCGACCCAGAAGGCCATCGCCCAGGCGCACCCGGACGAACTCGAACGCCTCGGCTTCGCCGCCGGCTCCATGGGGCCGAAGGTTCAGGCAGCTTGTGAATTCGCGCGCCATACTGGCAAGGTCGCGGTGATCGGTTCGCTGGCGGACATCGAAGCGATCGTCCAGGGTACTGCCGGCACACGGGTCAGTACTGCCAAGCCTGGTATCACCTATCGATAATTAGAAACTCCGAGGGCAGATGTAGGGTCTGCCCTTCTCCCATGCCTTGAAAGGAGAAACCCATGGCCCAGTTTGAACCCGGTCATTTGCACATCGAGCGACATGCGTTGACCCCGGACGATGTCAGTTACAACGTGCACCTCGACTATGAAGTGTTCACCGATCCGCAAAAAGGCAAAGGCATCCAGTTCACGATGCATGGCAACCTTCAGGGAAAGGACATGAAAGAGACCTTCTTCCTGCCCAAGGAGGAGGCCTACAACTTTGCCAACAACGTGACGAAAATCGCCGAGCAGTACGGCATTCCCAAGACTCACAGTCAGATCGGTTCGGTGCACAAGCATTACGACATGATGTTTGAAGACATCCGTAAGCAGCTGGACATGAAATCCGGCGACCCGGTCAATCTTGAGCACTTCGAATAACCCTCAAAAGCCCCTCACCCTAGCCCTCTCCCAAAGGGAGAGGGGATTGATCGGGGGATGCTGCAGAGTTACGCCGACCTGATCCTGCTTTACCGAATCCATAATCGACTGTCTCTTCCAGGTCGATGTCAAACCCGAGACACCTCGGTCAGCTCCCTCTCCCCTTGGGAGAGGGCTGGGGTGAGGGTGCTTTTGATTTAAGGCATACTTGCCACCCTCCGCACTGCAGAACACTGAACCGCCCCATGCGTATCCACGTCAGCTTCATCGACCGCGTCGGCATCACCCAGGAAGTCCTGGCTATCCTCGGTGGGCGCAACCTCAATCTGGATGCGGTGGAAATGATCCCGCCGAACGTCTACATCGACGCGCCAACGCTCAGCCCGCAAGTGCTCGAAGAACTCAAGGATGCGCTGTTTCGCGTGCTCGGCGTGGAAGCGGTGACGGTGGTCGACATCCTCCCAGGCCAGCGTCGGCACTTGCAGCTCGACGCCTTGCTCGCGGCGATGACCGACCCGGTGCTCGCTCTCGACAGCGCCGGCAAGGTGCTGCTGGCCAACCCGGCATTGATCGCGCTGTACGGTCGCGAACCGGCGGGCGAAAGTGTCGCGGAACTGTTCAATGACTCCGGCCTGCTCGACACCCTGCTTGAGCAAGGTTTCCGCCTGCCGCTGCGCGAGATCACCGTCAACGGCCAGACCCTGCTGCTCGATGCCACGCCGATTACCGACGCCGGCGCCCTGCTCACCCTGTATCAACCGAACCGCATCGGCGAACAACTTTCGGCGCTGCATCATGACCACGCCGAAGGTTTCGATGCGTTGCTCGGCGAATCCCCGGCGATCCGTACCCTCAAGGCCCGCGCGCAACGCGTTGCCGCACTCGATGCACCGCTGCTGATTCAAGGCGAAACCGGCACCGGTAAAGAACTGGTCGCCCGCGCCTGCCACGCCATCAGTACGCGGCACAGTGCGCCGTTTCTGGCCCTGAACTGCGCGGCCCTGCCGGAGAACCTCGCCGAGAGCGAACTGTTCGGCTACGCACCCGGCGCCTTCACAGGTGCCGCACGCGGTGGCAAACCGGGGCTGATGGAACTGGCCAACCAGGGCACGGTGTTCCTCGACGAGATCGGCGAGATGTCGCCGTACTTGCAGGCCAAACTGCTGCGTTTTTTGAATGACGGCAGCTTCCGCCGGGTCGGCGGTGATCGAGAAGTGAAGGTCAACGTACGAATCCTCAGTGCAACCCACCGCGATCTGGAGAAAATGGTCAGCGAAGGTCTGTTCCGCGAAGACCTGTTCTACCGCCTCAACGTGCTTAACGTCGAAGTGCCGCCGCTGCGTGAACGGGGTCAGGACATTCTGTTGTTGGCGCGTTATTTCATGCAGCAGGCCTGCGCGCAGATCCAGCGCCCGGTCTGCCGCCTCGCCCCCGGCACCTATCCGGCGCTGCTCGGCAACCGCTGGCCGGGCAACGTACGGCAATTGCAGAACGTGATCTTCCGCGCCGCTGCGATCTGCGAAAGCAGCCTCGTCGACATCGGCGACCTCGACATCGCCGGCACCTCGGTGGCCCGACAGACCGACAGCGATGTCGATAGCCTCGAACAAGCCGTCGAGTCCTTCGAAAGATCGCTGCTGGAAAAACTCTACGTCAGCTACCCCTCGACCCGCCAACTGGCCAGCCGCCTGCAAACGTCGCATACAGCCATCGCCCACCGATTGCGCAAATACGGCATTCCCAACAAACCCTGAACACGGTTATGTAACGGATTCGAAATCCGTTCAAAAGCGACCTCCATCTGTACTGAAAGCGCTACAGCGGAACGATATCGATACACACCGTTCAAGCCACCGCTGTGCAAGGCTTTGATCCGCTTCAGCTTTTCCCCTCGCCCCACACTGTAGCGATTTCGCTACACAAGCGCGTTTTCATATACGCGCCAATCACTTCAAGCCATTGATTTAAAACAATAAATAAACCTTGGCCGCGTTCTTGCTAATCAACAGCTCATAAATAAGGGCTTCCCTGCCCACGCTTTCCACCGCGTCCACCGGACGAGTCCGGCCCCTGAGGAGTTTCCATGAGCGAGTTGCGTTTTACTGAAGATCACGAATGGCTGCGCACTGAAGCTGACGGCAGCGTTACTGTCGGCATCACCGCTTTTGCGCAGAACGCCCTGGGCGACGTGGTATTCGTGCAACTGCCTGAGCTGCAGTCCTACGACAAAGGCGCCGAAGCCGCCACCGTGGAATCGGTAAAAGCCGCCAGCGGCGTGTACATGCCCCTCGACGGAGAAGTGCTGGAAGTGAACCCGGCGCTTGAAGACAGCCCTGAACTGGTCAACGAAGATCCGCTGGGCGAAGGCTGGTTCTTCCGCTTCCAGCCATCCGACGCCGCCGCTGTCGGCAAACTGCTGGATCAAGACGCTTACGACCGTCTGATCAAAGCCCAAGCCGAAGCCTGAGGATAGCCGACATGACACAAGTAAACCTTGGCACCGCCAACGAATTCATCGCCCGTCACATCGGCCCGCGCGCCGGTGACGAGCAAGCCATGCTCAACAGCCTCGGCTTCGATTCGCTCGAAGCCCTGAGCGCCAGCGTCATCCCGGAAAGCATCAAGGGCACCAGCGTACTCGGCATGGACGACGGCCTGAGCGAAGCCGACGCACTGGCGATGATCAAATCCATCGCCGGCAAGAACCAACTGTTCAAGACCTATATCGGCCAGGGCTACTACAACTGCCACACGCCGTCGCCGATCCTGCGCAACCTCCTGGAAAACCCGGCCTGGTACACCGCTTACACGCCGTACCAGCCAGAAATCTCCCAGGGCCGTCTCGAAGCGCTGCTGAACTTCCAGACCCTGATCAGCGACCTCACCGGCCTGCCGATCGCCAACGCATCCTTGCTCGACGAAGCCACCGCCGCTGCCGAAGCCATGACCTTCTGCAAACGCCTGAGCAAGAACAAGGGCAGCCACCAGTTCTTCGCCTCGATCCACAGCCACCCGCAAACCCTCGACGTGCTGCGCACCCGTGCCGAGCCGCTGGGCATCGACGTGGTTGTGGGCGATGAGCGTGAACTGACCGACGTCACCCCGTTCTTCGGCGCCCTGCTGCAATACCCGGCGAGCAACGGTGATGTGTTCGACTACCGCGAACTGACCGAACGCTTCCACGCCGCCAACGCTCTGGTGGCCGTGGCTGCCGACCTCCTGGCCCTGACCCTGCTGACCGCTCCGGGCGAGTTCGGCGCGGACGTCGCCATCGGCAGCGCACAACGCTTCGGTGTGCCGCTGGGCTTCGGTGGCCCGCACGCGGCTTACTTCTCGACTAAAGATGCGTTCAAGCGCGACATGCCGGGCCGTCTGGTCGGTGTGTCGGTTGACCGTTTCGGCAAGCCGGCCCTGCGTCTGGCGATGCAAACCCGCGAGCAACACATCCGTCGCGAGAAGGCCACGTCGAACATCTGCACCGCGCAAGTGCTGCTGGCCAACATCGCCAGCATGTACGCCGTCTACCACGGCCCAAAAGGCCTGACCCAGATCGCCAACCGCGTGCATCACCTGACCGCGATTCTGGCCAAGGGCCTGACCGCGCTGGGCTTGAACGTCGAGCAGGAAAGCTTCTTCGACACCCTGACGCTGGCCACCGGCGCGCAAACCGCTGCGCTGCACGACAAGGCTCACGCCCAGCAGATCAACCTGCGCGTCGTCGATGCTCAGCGTGTCGGTCTGTCGGTCGACGAAACCACCACGCAGGCTGACATCGAAACTCTGTGGAGCGTGTTTGCCGACGGCAAGACCCTGCCGGACTTCGCCGCCCTCGCCGCTTCGGTGCAGAGCACCATCCCATCTGCGCTGGTTCGTCAGTCGCCGATCCTCAGCCACCCGGTGTTCAACCGTTATCACTCGGAAACCGAGCTGATGCGCTACCTGCGCAAACTGGCGGACAAGGATCTGGCACTGGATCGCACCATGATCCCGCTGGGTTCGTGCACCATGAAACTCAACGCTGCCAGCGAAATGATCCCGGTGACCTGGGCTGAATTCGGTGCCCTGCACCCGTTCGCTCCGGCCGCGCAAAGCGCCGGCTATCAGCAACTGACCGATGAACTGGAAGCGATGCTCTGCGCCGCCACCGGTTACGATTCGATCTCGCTGCAACCGAACGCCGGTTCGCAAGGTGAATACGCTGGCCTGCTGGCCATCCGCGCCTATCACCAGAGCCGTGGCGATGACCGTCGCGACATCTGCCTGATCCCGTCGTCCGCCCACGGCACCAACCCGGCCACCGCCAACATGGCTGGCATGCGTGTGGTCGTGACCGCGTGCGACGCTCGCGGCAACGTCGATATCGAAGACCTGCGCGCCAAAGCCATTGAGCACCGCGAACACCTCGCTGCGCTGATGATCACCTACCCGTCGACTCACGGCGTGTTCGAAGAAGGCATCCGCGAAATCTGCGGGATCATTCATGACAACGGCGGCCAGGTGTACATCGATGGCGCCAACATGAACGCGATGGTCGGTCTCTGCGCCCCGGGCAAGTTCGGTGGCGACGTCTCGCACCTGAACCTGCACAAAACCTTCTGCATCCCCCACGGCGGTGGCGGCCCGGGCGTCGGCCCGATCGGCGTCAAGTCGCACCTGACGCCGTTCCTGCCGGGTCACGGCACCATGGAGCGTAAAGAAGGCGCGGTCTGCGCGGCACCGTTCGGCAGCGCGAGCATTCTGCCTATCACCTGGATGTACATCCGCATGATGGGCGGCGCTGGTCTCAAGCGTGCTTCGCAGTTGGCGATCCTCAATGCCAACTACATTTCCCGTCGCCTCGAAGAGCACTACCCAGTGCTGTACACCGGCAGCAACGGTCTGGTGGCGCACGAGTGCATCCTCGATCTGCGTCCACTGAAAGACAGCAGCGGCATCAGCGTTGATGACGTCGCCAAGCGCCTGATCGACTTTGGCTTCCACGCCCCGACCATGTCGTTCCCGGTCGCCGGCACGCTGATGATCGAGCCGACCGAAAGCGAATCCAGGGAAGAACTGGACCGCTTCTGCGACGCCATGATCCGCATCCGCGAAGAAATCCGCGCAGTGGAAAACGGCACCTTGGACAAGGACGACAACCCGTTGAAAAACGCGCCGCACACCGCAGCCGAACTGGTTGGCGAGTGGACTCACCCGTACAGCCGCGAGCAAGCCGTGTACCCGGTGGCCTCGTTGATCGAAGGCAAGTACTGGCCGCCGGTCGGTCGCGTCGACAACGTGTTCGGCGACCGCAATCTGGTCTGCGCCTGCCCGTCGATCGAAAGCTACGCTTAAACCGGAAAGGGGCGAACCACTCGCCCCTACCGCTTCACCTGTAGGAGCTGCCGAAGGCTGCGATCTTTTGATCTTGCTGTTGAAAGATCAGGATCAAAAGATCGCAGCCTTCGGCAGCTCCTACAGGGGGGATGTAACCAGCCTGATATTGCGCCAATTCCTATAACAAGAAACCGGAGAACCACTCATGTCGTTAAGCGTGTTCGACCTGTTCAAGATTGGCATCGGCCCCTCCAGCTCCCACACCGTCGGCCCGATGCGCGCAGCCGCGCGCTTCGCCGAAGGCTTGCGTCGTGAAAACCTGCTGACCACCACCGCCAGCGTTCGAGTCGAGCTGTACGGCTCGCTCGGGGCCACCGGCAAGGGGCACGGCAGCGACAAAGCCGTGTTGCTCGGCCTTGAAGGCGAACACCCGGACACCGTCGACACCGAAACCGTGGCTGCCCGTCTGCAAGACATTCGCGGCAGCGGCCGCTTGAACCTGATTGGTGAACACAGCATCGCGTTCAACGAAAAAGAACATCTGGCAATGATCCGCAAGCCGCTGGCCTATCACCCCAACGGCATGATTTTCCGCGCATTCGACGCGGCGGGCATTCAGATCCGCAGCCGCGAGTACTACTCGGTCGGCGGTGGTTTTGTTGTCGATGAGGACGCGGCCGGTGCCGACCGCATCGTCGAAGACGCCACCGCGCTGACCTTCCCGTTCAAAAGCGCCAAGGACTTGCTCACGCATTGCAGCACTTACGGTCTGTCGATCAGCCAGGTGATGCTGACCAACGAAAGCGCCTGGCGCCCGGAAGCGGAAACCCGTGCCGGTCTGCTGAAGATCTGGCAAGTGATGCAGGACTGCGTGGATGCTGGTTGTCGTAACGAAGGCATCTTGCCGGGCGGTTTGAAAGTCAAACGTCGCGCGGCAGCGCTGCATCGGCAACTGTGCAAGAACCCGGAGTCGGCGTTGCGCGATCCGCTGTCGGTGCTCGACTGGGTCAATCTCTACGCGCTGGCGGTCAACGAAGAAAACGCCAACGGCGGGCGCGTTGTCACCGCACCCACCAACGGCGCGGCCGGGATCATTCCTGCCGTGCTGCATTACTACATGCGTTTTATCCCCGGCTCCACCGATGACGGCGTCGTGCGATTTCTGCTGACCGCCGCCGCCATAGGCAT
Organism: Pseudomonas sp. NPDC087639; assembly: GCF_044743385.1. Taxonomy (NCBI): domain Bacteria; kingdom Pseudomonadati; phylum Pseudomonadota; class Gammaproteobacteria; order Pseudomonadales; family Pseudomonadaceae; genus Pseudomonas; species Pseudomonas sp. NPDC087639. Next base: position 33,190 of record NZ_JBIUWI010000060.1, read on the forward strand.
TCTGTACAAGGAAAACGCTTCGATTTCCGGTGCTGAAGTCGGCTGTCAGGGCGAGGTCGGTGTGGCCTGTTCAATGGCCGCCGGGGCGTTGTGCGAAGTGCTCGGCGGCAGCGTGCAGCAAGTCGAGAACGCGGCGGAAATCGGCATGGAACACAACCTCGGCCTGACCTGCGACCCGATTGGCGGGTTGGTGCAAGTGCCGTGCATCGAGCGCAATGCCATGGGCTCGGTGAAAGCGATAAACGCGGTGCGCATGGCCATGCGTGGCGACGGTCAACATTTCGTCTCCCTCGACAAAGTTATCCGCACCATGCGCCAGACCGGCGCCGACATGAAAAGCAAATACAAAGAGACCGCTCGCGGCGGTCTGGCGGTCAACATTATCGAATGCTAATTAGCCCCTTCTCCCTCCGGGAGAGGGTTGGTGTGAATCAAGGAGTTCCGCATGTCCACCGAACAACTGTCGAAAACCCCGCTGCACGCTCTGCACATCGAACTCGGCGCCCGCATGGTGCCGTTCGCCGGCTACGACATGCCGGTGCAATACCCGCTCGGCGTGATGAAGGAGCACCAGCACACCCGTGAGCAAGCCGGGCTGTTCGATGTTTCGCACATGGGCCAGATCCGCCTGACCGGCGCCAACGCCGCCAAAGCCCTGGAAACCCTGGTGCCGGTGGACATCATCGACCTGCCAGTGGGCATGCAGCGTTACGCGATGTTCACCAACGAGAGCGGTGGCATCCTCGATGACCTGATGGTCGCCAACCTCGGTAACGATGAGCTGTTCCTCGTAGTGAACGCTGCGTGCAAGGATCAGGATCTGGCTCACTTGCGAAAACACATCGGCGATCAGTGCACCATTACGGCGCTGTTCGAAGAGCGCGCCCTGCTCGCCCTGCAAGGTCCGGCCGCAGTGACCGTGCTGGCGCGCCTTGCTCCTGACGTGGCGAAGATGACCTTCATGCAGTTCAACCGCGTGAACCTGTTGGGCGTGGACTGCTTTGTCAGCCGTTCTGGCTACACCGGTGAAGACGGTTTCGAAATCTCGGTGCCGGCCGCCGATGCGGAAAAACTTGCTCGCGCCCTGTTGGCCGAACCGGAAGTCCAGGCCATCGGCCTCGGCGCGCGCGACTCGCTGCGTCTGGAAGCCGGCCTGTGCCTCTACGGCCACGACATGAACACCGAGACCACGCCAATCGAAGCCAGCCTGCTGTGGGCGATTTCCAAGCCGCGCCGTGCAGACGGCGCGCGTGCCGGCGGTTTCCCTGGGGCGGAGCAGGTTTTCAATCAACAACAGAACGGCGTCGCGCGCAAACGTGTCGGCCTGCTGCCGCAGGAACGCACGCCGGTGCGTGAAGGCGCAGAAATCGTCAACGAAGCCGACGAGATCATCGGCAGCGTGTGCAGCGGCGGCTTCGGCCCGACACTGGGCGGCCCATTGGCGATGGGTTACCTCGACAGCGCTTATGTCACTCTCGAAACGCCAGTCTGGGCCATCGTTCGTGGGAAAAAGGTGCAAATGCTTGTAAGCAAAATGCCATTTGTTCCACAACGCTACTATCGTGGTTGATTGGCTGTTTCTATAAGTAACGCGATTGCGTTATGCGTGCACTAATGTGTAACGCAATCGCCACAAAAAAGTGCATTTTCTAACAACTGATTCGAATATGAACTTTGCTTATAACGTTCGAAAACTTTTGAAAAAGCTAATCGTCCAAGCCGCACTAGTGAACTGACTAACTGCCAGCAAGCGCAACAAAACCGGGGCCCTCACGGGGCTTGTTTTTTCTCCCGTAGTTGGCGTAGAGTTTATCCACTGTGTTTGCATGGGTCAGCTTGGAATCGTGACCTGGGCAGTAGCCTACAAGTTAGCTACATCCCGTTCGACGTCTTCTTACTCTCCTGCAACCAGCCCCAGTACTCTTTCATGAGAAAGAGACTGTCATCACTGTATGCGTCAAAGGACATAAGATCTGTCCTCACGTCAGAGCGGTACCGTCGAGTGGTTTAACG
>NZ_JBIUWI010000061.1:0-6437 GCF_044743385.1 Pseudomonas sp. NPDC087639
CCGACCGTGACGGTTTCGTCATCGCTGGCGGTGGCGGCATGGTCGTGGTTGAAGAGCTGGAACACGCTCTGGCCCGTGGCGCGAAGATCTACGCCGAAATCGTTGGCTACGGCGCGACGTCCGATGGCTACGACATGGTTGCCCCGAGTGGAGAAGGCGCGATCCGCTGCATGCAGATGGCGATGTCCACCGTTGATACCCCGATCGACTACCTGAACACCCACGGCACTTCGACTCCGGTCGGCGACGTTGCGGAAATGAAAGGTGTGCGTGAAGTGTTCGGCGACAAGGCTCCAGCGATCAGCTCGACCAAGAGCCTGTCCGGTCACTCCCTGGGCGCCGCCGGCGTTCACGAAGCGATCTACTGCATGCTGATGATGGAAGGCAACTTCATTGCCGGTTCCGCCAACATCGACGAGCTGGACCCTGAAGTGGCCGATCTGCCGGTGCTGACCAAGACCCGCGAGAACGCCACCATCAACACCGTGATGAGCAACAGCTTCGGCTTCGGCGGCACCAACGCCACGCTGGTACTGAAGCGCTGGGAAGGCAAGTAATTCCCCTGGCTTGAGCCACACCTGAAAACGCCCCGACTGGTTCGGGGCGTTTTTTTTTGTCTGTAAAAAATCTTGCAGACACTACGCACTACCTGTGAGAGCGAGCCTGCTCGCGAATGCATTGTGCCAGTCCACATCTTCATTTCTGACCCACCGCATTCGCGAGCAGGCTCGCTCACACAGGGGATCCGTGTGTTTTGAAGATGAAACTTCTGTCATGCAACTTACCGCCCTGCGACTGAATGTCGCGGATTACGCGGGCTCCAGCACTGTTGCAAAAAACGCAACAACACCTTGCGCGAATCAGCCGTTTACTTAGCCTCCTAACAAATTCTATAACAGAGTCCTGCACACGCCTTGCTGCAGATAACTTGAGATTTGGAGCTAGCAGATGACTGTAAAAGTAACTGAACGCGACGATTCACACATGTCCCATGAAGGCGTAGCCGCCGGTATCCGGATCTGGGACGTGCATCAACAAGACCTGCTGGTCGGGATGTTCCATAACGAAATCGACGCCCACAACTACAAGGCCGAACTCGAAGTGCAAGAGCAGCAGCGGGATCTGAAATCCGCCTGATTAAACCACAGCATTGAAAACGACAAACCCCGCCATGAGCGGGGTTTGTCGTTGTTACAGCTTATCGATTTACCACATCAGATCGTCAGGGATCTGGTAAGCCGCGTACGGATCGTCCTCGGTGCTGACTTCTTCGGTCTGCACGTTGAGCTGCACGATGCGTTGCGGGTCGCGCTCCTGGATCTTCAGGGCCGCCTCACGCGGGATCACTTCGTAGCCGCCGGCATGATGGACGATCGCTAGCGAACCACTGCTGAGCTTGTTGCGCATCAGCGTGTTGACCGAGATACGCTTGACCTTCTTGTCGTCGACGAAGTTGTAGTAATCCTCGGTGGTCAGCTTCGGCAGACGCGAGACTTCGATCAGCTGCTTGACCTGCGCGGCACGGGCCTTGGCCTCGGCTTTCTCTTTCTGCTGACGGTTGAGCTCCTGGTCGCGCTTGACCTTCTCGGCCATGGCTTCCTGGGCGGCGCGCTGCTGCGAGTCATCCAGCTCGATCTGACCTTTGTGGGCCAGACGCTGCTGTTTCTGCTTGTCCTTGCTGACCTGTTTGGCCTGCTTTTGGTTGACCAGGCCTGCTTTGAGCAACTGATCGCGAAGGGAAATACTCATGGTGCTTACTCACTTGGGCAGTTGCTCAGCCGCAGCTAGGCAAATTCTTTTCCTGACGTTTGGCTTCACCCCACAGGGCGTCCAACTCTTCGAGGGTGCAATCTTCTATGGGACGGTGGGTGTCGCGCAATGCCTGTTCGATAAATCGGAAACGTCTTTCGAACTTGCCGTTGGCGCCACGCAGTGCGGTTTCCGGGTCGACCTTCAAATGCCGGGCCAGATTGACCACGGAAAACAGCAGATCGCCGATCTCGTCAGCCACCGCGACGGGATCGTTTTCAGACATGGCCTCGAGCACTTCGTCGAGCTCTTCGCGCACTTTGTCGAGCACCGGCAAGGCATCCGGCCAGTCGAAACCGACCTGCCCTGCACGCTTCTGCAATTTGGCCGAGCGCGACAATGCGGGCAACGTGGCAGGCACGTCGTCGAGCAGTGACAGTTGCTCGGGTGCGGCGGATTTCTCGGCACGTTCTTCGGCCTTGATTTCCTCCCAACGCTGCTTGACCTGCTCTTCGGTCAAACGCGGCACATCCAGCGGCGCATACAGATCGCCGCTAGGGAAAACATGGGGATGACGGCGAATCAGCTTGCGGGTGATGCTGTCGATCACCCCGGCGAATTCGAAGCGCCCTTCTTCCCGAGCCAACTGGCTGTAATAGACGACCTGAAACAGCAGATCTCCCAACTCGCCCTGCAAGTGATCGAAGTCGCCGCGTTCGATGGCATCGGCCACTTCGTAGGCTTCTTCGAGCGTGTGCGGGACGATGGTCGCGTAGGTTTGTCTGATGTCCCACGGGCAACCGTACTGAGGATCGCGCAGGCGGCTCATCAGGTGGAGCAGGTCTTCGAGGCTGTACATAAAAATCTCACTCAACCCTTTGCGATCTTGATCGTTCCCACGCGGAGCATGGGAACGATCAACGATCAATCTTCAAGGGGTGCGGTTACGCCGCGTTTCGATGATGTTCGGCAACTGGGAAATCCGCCCCAGCAGCCGCCCCAGCGCATCCAGACCCGGGATCTCGATGGTCAGGGACATCAGCGCGGTGTTGTCTTCCTTGTTCGAGCGGGTGTTGACCGCCAGTACGTTGATCCGCTCGTTGAGCAGCACCTGCGAGACGTCACGCAGCAGACCGGAACGGTCGTAGGCGCGGATAACGATATCCACCGGATAGGTGAGCACCGGCACCGGGCCCCAGCTGACCTGAATGATCCGCTCCGGCTCGCGCCCGCCCAGTTGCAGCACCGAAGCGCAATCCTGACGGTGAATGCTCACACCACGCCCCTGAGTGATGTAACCGACAATCGCATCGCCCGGCAGCGGCTGGCAGCAGCCCGCCATTTGCGTCATCAGGTTGCCGACGCCCTGGATCTGGATGTCGCCACGCTTGCCCGGTTTGTAACCGGTGGCTTTGCGCGGGATCAGTTCCAACTGTTCGTTGCCGCGTTCCGGCTCGACCAGCTGCTGCGCGAGGTTGACCAGTTGCGCCAGACGCAGATCGCCGGCACCGAGTGCGGCAAACATGTCTTCGGCGGTTTTCATGTTGGCCTTGTCCGCCAACTTGTCGAAATCCACCGCTGGCAGACCGAGACGCGTCAGTTCGCGCTCGATCAGGGTTTTACCGGCGGCAACGTTCTGGTCACGGGCCTGCAACTTGAACCAGTGAACGATCTTCGCCCGCGCCCGCGACGTGGTGACGTAACCCAGGTTCGAGTTCAGCCAGTCACGACTTGGCGTGCCATGTTTGCTGGTGATGATCTCGACCTGCTCACCGGTCTGCAGGCTGTAGTTGAGCGGCACGATGCGCCCGTTGATCTTCGCGCCACGGCAGTTGTGACCGATTTCGGTGTGCACGCGGTAGGCGAAGTCCAGCGGGGTTGCGCCTTTGGGCAAGTCAATGGCGTGACCGTCGGGAGTGAAGATGTAAACCCGATCCGGCTCGATATCGACCCGCAACTGTTCAGCCAGACCACCGATATCGCCCAGCTCTTCATGCCACTCGAGCACCTGACGCAGCCAGGAGATTTTCTCTTCGTAATGATTGGAGCCGGATTTGACGTCGGTGCCTTTGTAGCGCCAGTGCGCGCAAACCCCGAGTTCGGCTTCTTCGTGCATGGAGTGGGTGCGAATCTGCACTTCCAGCACTTTGCCTTCCGGGCCGATCACGGCGGTGTGCAGCGAGCGATAGCCGTTCTCTTTGGGGTTGGCGATGTAGTCGTCGAACTCTTTCGGAATGTGCCGCCACAGGGTGTGGACGATGCCGAGCGCGGTGTAGCAGTCGCGCATTTCCGGCACCAGCACACGCACGGCGCGCACGTCGTAGATCTGGCTGAATTCCAGACCTTTGCGCTGCATTTTGCGCCAGATCGAATAGATGTGTTTGGCCCGGCCGCTGATATCCGCGTCGACGCCGGTAGCCTGCAATTCATCCTTGAGCTGGGTCATCACATCGGCGATGAAACGCTCACGATCCAGCCGTCGCTCGTGGAGCAGCTTGGCGATCTGTTTGTATTGATCAGGCTCGAGGTACCGGAAGGACAAGTCCTCCAGTTCCCATTTGATATGACCGATGCCGAGCCGGTGCGCGAGCGGCGCATAGATGTCGAAGACTTCCCGGGCGACACGGTTACGTTTTTCGTCGTCGGCGGTTTTCACCGCACGAATGGCGCAGGTGCGTTCGGCCAGCTTGATCAGCGCGACGCGGACGTCATCGACCATCGCCACGAGCATCTTGCGCAGGTTTTCCACCTGCCCTTGCGTGCCCATGACCATCGACTGACGCGGACTGAGACTGGCGCTGATGGCGGCCATGCGCTGCACGCCGTCAATCAGCTTGGCAACCACCGGGCCAAAGCGCTGGCTGATTGCCGCCAGCTCGATCTGGCCTTCACGCACGCCGCGATACAGGACCGCCGCGACCAGCGAATCCTGATCGAGCTTGAGGTCGGCGAGAATCTCGGCGATTTCCAGGCCGGCGCTGAAACTGCCGGAGCCTTCGGCCCACAGATTCTTCTTGGCATTGGACTGTTGTTCGGCCTCGCGAGCGAACTCGCAGGCTTCTTTCAAGGCTTCGCGATCCAGTGCCAGATCGACACTGACCGCGTGATCGAGCCAAGCCTCGAGATTGATACTGCCGTCAGTGTTGATCGGCTGGTGTGCTCTCACCTGTACCATCTTGCTTTACCTTCCCTACGACGCAGATTCAATGCGTCAAATCGCTGATCTTCAACGCCCGTTTGCGCTCGCGGGGCTATTGCGAGCGCGGCACGGACAGATCAGACGGATTCAGACGAGCCATCCTGGCTCGCTTCAAATAACGCCATGGCCTCGACATGTGCCGTCTGTGGAAACATATCGAGAATCCCGGCACGTTTTAACCGGTAGCCCTGCTTTATCAATTCGACCGTATCGCGCGCCAGCGTTGCCGGGTTGCACGACACGTAAACCAGCCGCTTGGCACCCAGGGTCGCGAGCTTGCGCACCACCTCGAAAGCACCGTCACGCGGTGGGTCCAAGAGTACCGCAGAAAAGCCGTTTGCGATCCACTCGGCATCGGCCAGAGGCTGGGATAAATCGGCTTGAAAAAACTTTGTGTTATGCAAATTGTTACTAGCGGCGTTCGCAGCGGCGCGCTCGACCATGGTCTGCACGCCCTCCACTGCCACCACTTCGCGTGCGGTTTTGGCCAGCGGCAAAGCGAAGTTGCCAAGACCGCAGAACAGGTCCAGCACACGCTCGTCGCGGGTCGGTTTCAGCCAATCCAGCGCCTGCGCGACCATTGCTTCGTTGACGCCGGCGTTGACCTGAATGAAATCCCCCGGCCGGTAAGCCAGATCCAGATCCCACTGTTCCAGGCGATAGCCCAGCGATTGCGCGGCATCGACCGGTTGCGGCTCACCTTCACCATGCAGCCACAGTTGCGCTTCATGGAACTGGCAGAAGTCCTTGAGAATCGTCAGATCCGCCTCGGACAGCGGCGCCATGTGCCGCAGCAACACTGCCAGCGATGAACCGCTGAACAATTCCACATGGCCCAACGCCTGAGGCTTGCTCAAACGGCGAAGCATCTCCGGCAAACGGGTCATGATCGGTTGCAAGGGCTGTACCAGCACCGGGCACTCACTGATCGCGACAATGTCCTGACTGCCGGCGGCGCGGAAACCGACTTCGAGCGTCCTGGCTTTCATGTCCCAGCGCACAGCGATGCGGGCACGACGGCGATAGCCGAACTCGGGGCCGGTCAACGGGGCTGCCCACTCTTGCGGTTCGACACCGGCGACCTTCGATAATTGCTCGGCAAGCATGCGCTGTTTCAGGGCAAGCTGTTCGCTGTGGGGCAAATGCTGGACGCTGCAGCCGCCGCAACGGCCGGCGTGCTGACACGGCGCCGGACGGCGCAGTTCGCTGGCGGTGAATACGCGCTCGGTGCGCGCTTCGACCACTTTGCCATGGGTGCCGAGCACCCGTGCCTCGATCTCTTCACCGGCCAGGGCGCCGAGGACGAACCAGGTGCGGCCTTCGAAAAACGCGATGCCGCGACCGTCATTGGCCAGTCGCTCAATGCTCAAGCGCTGCTTTTTGCCGGTCGGGATTTGCGGGGCCTTGCTGCCGCCGGTGGGCTGGAAGCGCAGGCCTCTCTCGTGCTTGGCCATCAGTTGGGCGCGTAGAAAATGCCTGTCGACAGATA
>NZ_JBIUWI010000061.1:6447-34782 GCF_044743385.1 Pseudomonas sp. NPDC087639
GCCACGGTCGCAGATGATCGCGACGATCACCGCGTTTTCAACTTCTTTGGACAGGCGCAGCATCGCTGCCACCGCACCGCCCGAGGACACGCCGCAGAAGATGCCTTCTTCGCGAGCCAGACGCCGGGTGACGTCCTCGGCTTCGCTTTGTGCCATGTCGACGATGCGGTCGACGCGGTCGGCCTGATAAATCTTCGGCAGGTATTCCTGCGGCCAGCGGCGAATGCCGGGAATGGCCGAGCCTTCCATCGGTTGCAGACCGACGATCTGCACGGTGTCGCTCTGCTCTTTCAAGTAGCGCGAAACGCCCATGATGGTGCCAGTGGTGCCCATGGAGCTGACGAAATGGGTGATGGTGCCCTGGGTCTGGCGCCAGATTTCCGGGCCGGTGCTGGTGTAATGCGCTTCAGGGTTGTCGCCATTGGCAAACTGATCGAGCACCTTGCCACGGCCTTCGGCTTCCATCCGTTGGGCGAGATCGCGAGCGCCTTCCATGCCCTCTTCCTGACTGACCAGAATCAGCTCGGCACCGTAAGCGGTCATTGCCGCCTTGCGCTCTGCGCTGGAGTTGTCCGGCATGATCAGGATCATCTTGTAACCCTTGATCGCGGCAGCCATCGCCAGGGCGATCCCGGTGTTGCCCGAGGTCGCTTCGATCAAGGTGTCGCCAGCGTGGATCTGCCCGCGCAACTCGGCACGGGTGATCATCGACAGCGCCGGACGGTCCTTGACCGAACCCGCCGGGTTATTCCCTTCGAGCTTGAGCAATAGGGTGTTGCTGGTGGCACCGGGCAGGCGCTGCAAACGCACCAGCGGAGTGTTGCCGACGCAATCGGCGATGGTTGGGTACTGCAGGGTCATGGCGTATTCGCAATCCAGACGTGCGGGGGCGCCTATCATACCGGCAAACCCGCGCAGGCCATATCACGCAAAGTGCGGTGCTTATGGTTTATGGGAATAAGCAGCAAAAGTCTCACCAGCGGTGAGACTTTTGAGTTGAGGCGATGCGACTGGCCTCATCGCTGGCAAGCCAGCGATGGTGTCGGGACTGACAGCGCTGTCATCAGCAAGCAGTCGCAAATTGAGCCGCAACCCCGCCCCGCTGTTGTCCGCCCACAACATCCCGCCCTGGCGCTGCACCGCATTTCGGGCAATGCTCAACCCCAACCCGAACCCGCCATCCCCCGGCCGCGAGCCGTCCAGTCGAGTGAATGGCGAAAATATCCGCTCCAGGTCCCCGTCAGCCACCCCGCCCCCCTGATCCTCCAGCCACAGGTGCCAGTAATCGCCATCGCGTCGTCCATCCAGACGCACGATCCCGCCCTCAGGCGAGTGACGAATGGCATTACGCACAATGTTCTCCAGCGCCTGCGCCAGCGTATTGAGATTGCCGCGCACCCAGCACGACGAGTCGACCGCGCACTGCAATTGCAAACTCGGCCAACCGCTTTCGTAGCAGGCGTTTTCGGTGAGCATTTCCCACAGGGCCTGAATCTGGATCGCTTCGTCGGGGAGTGGCGAGCGGTCGGTATCGAGCCAGGCCAGTTGCAGGGTGTCTTCGACCAGCCGTTGCATGCCGTCGACCTCGCGACCGATGCGCTCGCGCAATTGCACAAGCCCCTGCTCACTTTCACTGGCCACGCGCAATCGGCTCAGTGGCGTGCGCAGTTCATGGGAGAGGTCGCGCAGCAATTGCTGCTGCAGCGCGACGGTGCTTTGCAGGCGTTCGGACATCGAGTCGAACGCCCGGGCCAGTTCACCGAGTTCGTCCGGTCGCTGAGTGATGCCACTCGACAGGCGCACATTCAGTTGATCGGCGCGCCAGGCGTTGGCCTGCTCACGCAAGTTGTTCAGCGGCACCACCAGCAAGCGATACAGGCCGACGCACAGCAACAGGGTGAATAGACCGGGAATCACGCCGTTGGTAATCACCCGCCAGAACACTCGATACTTGCCCGGCAAGAAGCGCTCGGGCAATTCGATCACCAGACTGCCGGCGGCCGGTTCCTCGGGAAACGGGATACGCAGCCATGGCCGACCTTGTTTGTGAATCGGCCAATCGAGCCCACGCAAAAAAGTCAGGCGCTGGACTTCCTGCTCGTTCAGCGGCTCATTGCTCAGCGACTGCAAATTACCGCCAATCACACCGACCCAAGCAGCCTCGCGCAATTCCATGCTCTGCAACCAGCTATCGACGCCGTCACGCTGACCGCGCTGCCACGCCCGCTCGGCTTCAGCGGCATAACGTGTGAGGGTGCCGCGAGCTTCATCGGAGAGGAACTGGTTGCGCTCCTCCATATACCGGCCCCACGACCAGCTCAGCCAAATCATCAGCAGACAGAACGCCACCAGCAGACAGGCGAGTTTCCAGAATAGCGAATGGCGCCCGGGCAATTCAGACACTTTCATCAGCGCCACTCAGCACGTAACCCTTGCCCCACACCGTGCGCACCTCGCGCTCGGTGTAACCAATGGCCTTGAGTTTGCGGCGGATCTGGCTGATGTGCATGTCGAGACTGCGATCATGGGCCGCATAACCGCGTTGCAGGACGTGCTGATAAAGGAAGGCCTTGCTCAGCACTTCTTCATCGTTGCGATTGAGGGTTTCCAGCAGACGGTATTCGCTGCGGGTCAGGCCGGCCGCTTGCTCACGGAAAAACACGTCGCATTGCTCATCGTCGAAATGCAGTGTGCCTGTCGCCACTGGCACGGCGATGGCAGCCGGGCGGCGGTCGAGTGCCACCCGGCGCAGGATCGCTTCGATGCGCACATGCAACTCAGCCATGCTGAACGGCTTGGGCAAATAATCGTCGGCTCCCAAACGAAAACCGCTGATGCGATCCGCCTCGGCACCGAGCGCCGACATCAGCAGCACCGGCGTCGAATGGCTCTGCCGCAATTGCGTCAGTACGTTCAGACCGTCCAGGCCCGGCAGCAGAATATCCATCAACACCACGTCGAAAGGCTGGCGTTTGGCGATGCTCAAGCCTTCCTGACCGTTCTGGCACCAGGTCACCTGAAAGCCGCTGCGGCCCAGATGTTCGTGAACATAGGCACCGAGGATCGGATCGTCCTCAATGGAAAGTATGCGTGGCTGGCCAACGGAAACAGGAGTCATGAGTATCTGCAAGTCATTCTCAGTTGAGCGCGATTATTCAAGATTGCCTGGCATCGGGCAACTCATGGTTGAGCGGCCGGACGAACGCGCGTCTGCACAAGGACCGACAACGTCACCATTTTTCCGGAGATTGCCTGCGAGCAAATCGCTACACTGCGCCCATGTCGCGTGCCGGATGCACGCATGAGTCAACAGATCAGCGGGATGCAGGAGATAGGCGTGCTCAAGAAACTGGGAATCAAAGGTCGCGTGTTGTTGCTGACCTTGTTGCCGACCAGCCTGATGGCGCTGGTGCTGGGTGGTTATTTCACCTGGACGCAGCAGGCCGACTTGCAGAGCCAATTGATGCAGCGCGGCGAGATGATCGCCGAGCAACTGGCGCCGCTGGTGGCGCCCGCCATGGGCCATGGCAACAGCGAACTGCTTGAGCGCATTGCCACCCAGTCCCTCGAACAACCGGACATGCGCGCGGTGACTTTCCTTGCGCCGGATCGCACGCCGCTGGCCCACGCCGGCCCGACCATGCTCAATCAGGCGCCAAGCGGTGACAGCGCGCACCTGCAACGGCGCAGCGGCAATGACGCGACCCGTTATCTGATGCCGGTCTTCGGCAAGCATCGCAACCTCGCCGGCGAACTGATCCCCGAAGAGTCCGAGCGCCTGCTCGGCTGGGTCGAACTGGAGCTGTCGCACAACGGCATGCTGCTGCGCGGTTATCGCAGCCTGTTCGCCAGCCTGTTGCTGATCGCCGCAGGCCTGGCCGGTGCCGCGCTGCTCGCTTTGCGCATGGGCCGCACGATCAATCGGCCGCTGGGCCAGATCAAGCAGGCCGTCGCGCAATTAAAGGACGGTCATCTGGAAACCCGCCTGCCGCCGCTCGGCAGTCAGGAGCTGGATGAACTGGCATCGGGCATCAACCGCATGGCAGGTACCTTGCAGAACGCCCGCGAAGAATTGCAGCACAGCGTCGATCAGGCCACCGAGGACGTGCGCCAGAATCTGGAAACCATCGAAATCCAGAACATCGAGCTGGATCTGGCCCGTAAAGAGGCGCTGGAGGCGAGCCGGATCAAATCCGAGTTCCTCGCCAACATGAGCCACGAGATCCGCACGCCGCTCAATGGCATTCTCGGCTTCACCCATCTGTTGCAAAAAAGCGAACTGACCCCGCGCCAGCTCGACTATCTCGGCACCATTGAAAAGTCCGCCGACAGCCTGCTCGGGATCATCAACGAGATCCTCGACTTCTCGAAAATCGAAGCCGGCAAACTGGTGCTCGACCACATCCCGTTCAACCTGCGCGACTTGCTGCAAGACACCTTGACCATTCTCGCCCCCGCCGCTCATGCCAAGCAGCTTGAGCTGGTCAGTCTGGTCTATCGCGATACGCCGCTGTCGCTGGTCGGTGACCCGCTGCGCTTGAAGCAGATCCTCACCAACCTGGTCAGCAACGCGATCAAGTTCACCCGCGAAGGCACTATCGTTGCCCGGGCGATGCTCGAAGAAGAACACGAAGACAGCGTGCAACTGCGCATCAGCATTCAGGACACCGGCATTGGCCTGTCGAATCAGGACGTGCGTGCGTTGTTTCAAGCCTTCAGTCAGGCCGACAACTCGTTGTCGCGCCAGCCCGGCGGCACCGGTCTGGGGCTGGTGATTTCCAAGCGTCTGATCGAACAGATGGGCGGCGAGATCGGCGTCGACAGCACGCCGGGCGAAGGCTCGGAATTCTGGATCAGCCTGAGCCTGCCGAAAACCCGAGACGACGCCGAAGACCTGCCTTCGGCGCCACTGCTCGGACGTCGAGTGGCGGTACTGGAAAACCACGAACTGGCACGTCAGGCCTTGCAGCATCAGTTGGAAGACTGTGGCCTCATTGTCACGCCGTTCAATACATTGGAAACCCTGACCAATGGCGTCACTGGCGCGCACCAGACCGATCAGGCGATTGATCTGGCGGTCATCGGCATCACCAGCAACGACATGCTCCCGGAGCGCCTGAACCAGCACATCTGGGATCTCGAACACCTCGGCTGCAAAGTGCTGGTGCTGTGCCCGACCACCGAGCAGACGCTGTTCCATTTGTCGGTACCCAATCCCCACAGCCAGTTGCAGGCCAAACCGGCCTGCACGCGCAAACTGCGCCGCGCGCTGTCGGATCTGGCCAACCCGCGCCAACCACGCAACGAACCCGGCGAACCCCTGTCGAGTCGCGCGCCGAAAGTGCTGTGCGTCGACGACAATCCGGCCAACCTTTTGCTGGTGCAGACCCTGCTCGAAGACATGGGCGCCAAAGTGCTTGCCGTGGAAAGCGGATATGCGGCGGTGAAAGCTGTGCAGACCGAGTCCTTCGATCTGTTGCTGATGGACGTGCAGATGCCGGGCATGGACGGCCGCCAGAGCACCGAAACCATCCGCCAGTGGGAGAGCGAGCGGCATTGCACGCCGCTGCCGATCGTCGCCCTCACCGCCCACGCCATGGCCAACGAAAAACGTGCGCTGCTGCAAAGCGGCATGGACGACTACCTGACCAAACCGATCAGCGAGCGGCAACTGGCGCAGGTGGTGCTGAAATGGACCGGCCTGGCCTTGCGCAATCAGGCACCGGAGCGGGTCAGCGACAGCGCGGCGGGCAGCAACGAATTGCCGGTGCTCGATCACGAGGAAGGCTTGCGTCTGGCTGCCGGTAAAGCGGATCTGGCAGCAGACATGCTGGCGATGTTGCTGGCTTCGCTGGAAGCCGACCGCGAAGCCATTCGCAGCGCCCGCGACAGCCACGACCAGAATGCCCTGATTGAACGTGTGCATCGCTTGCACGGCGCCACGCGTTACTGCGGCGTGCCGCAATTGCGTGCGGCCTGTCAGCGCAGTGAAACCCTGCTCAAACAGGAAGATCCGAAAGCGTCGACAGCGCTGGATGAGCTGGAGCGGGCAATCAACCGCCTCGCCGCGCAGGCGAAGATCAGCGCCTGACGCAGCGCAATGCCGGCCAACGCCGATCCGGCTACAGTGGACTCGGGTGATGCCACCCGAGTCCATGTTCAAGGAGGATGTCATGCGTACGATCGTTTTCAGTAGCCAGACCTACGACCGAGACAGTTTCCTCGGCGCCGATTGCCCTGCCAGTCTCGAACTGCACTTTCAATCGGCCCGGCTCAGTCTCGACACCGCGGCACTGGCCGACCGACACGAAGTGGTCTGCGCCTTTATCAATGACGACCTCAGTGCTGCGGTGCTGGAACGTCTGGCCGCCGGCGGCACGCGATTGATCGCCTTGCGTTCGGCCGGTTACAACCATGTCGATCTGCTCGCCGCGAAACGCCTGGGACTGGCCGTGGTGCGTGTCCCGGCTTACTCACCCCATGCCGTTGCCGAACATGCTGTCGCGCTGATTCTCGCCCTCAACCGTCGCTTGCACCGCGCCTACAACCGCACCCGTGAGGGCGATTTCACGCTGCACGGGCTGACCGGTTTCGATCTGGTGGGCAAAACTGTCGGCATCGTCGGCACCGGGCAGATCGGCGCCACGTTCGCGAAAATCATGCACGGTTTCGGCTGTGAGTTGCTGGCATACGACCCGTATCCGAATCCCGACGTTCTGGCATTGGGCGCGCGTTATCTGAGCCTGCCGGAATTGCTCGCGCAGTCGCGAATCATCAGCCTGCACTGCCCGCTCAACGCGCAGAGCAAACACCTGATCAACCGCGATTCACTGGCGCACCTGCAAGCGGGTGCCATGCTCATTAACACCGGTCGCGGCGGACTGGTCGATACGCCAGCACTGATCGACGCGTTGAAGGACGGTCAGCTCGGCTATCTGGGGCTGGATGTGTATGAAGAAGAGGCGCAGCTGTTTTTCGAGGATCGTTCCGACCTGCCATTGCAGGACGACGTGCTGGCGCGTTTGCTGACCTTTCCCAACGTGATCATCACCGCGCACCAGGCCTTTCTGACCCACGAGGCGCTGGGCGCGATTGCCGCGACCACCCTGCACAACATCGCGACCTGGGCGGCGGGGTCGCCGCAGAACCAAGTCGAGGGTTGACGCTTATTTCGGCGACAGTGAGGACGCCAGAATCAATAGCGCCAGCCAGCCGAAGCCGAACAAACGCTGCTTCGCCGAGTGACCACTGCGCAGCAGAAACCAGACGAACACCATCGGCAGCAGAAACACCATGATCTTCAGCCAGCCTTCCACCGGACGGCTGCCATCTTCATTGATTTGCGGCGCAACCGTTTCGGCCTGTTGCCGACGCCGACGCCCCGCTGCGGCCGGCATGACTTTCGGTAAAGGCTCTGGCGCGTGAGGGACAACCGCCTCGGGCACAGCCCGGTTACGCGGCAGACTGCCGAAGGAAATCGTCGACGCCTGAGCCGGTGCCGCTGCTGCCTGCGCTTGTGCGTGGGCCGGCTGCTCCGCCATCGGAGCTCCACAATGAATACACGCTTGGGCTTCGGAGCTGATGCTCCGCTTGCATTCATAACATTCGATCAGCGCCATGTTCCGTTCCTTCAGAGTCGAGGGCGGCAGTTTGCCATGTGCGCCGGTCGATTTGAACCGGATCGAAGGTCGCAAGCGCACATCATTCTGCAACGTGGCCCGTGCTAGCATGTCGCGCATATTTGGAGGACCCATGGTCGAACACGATTTCCGCTACAACCTGATGAACCCGCAACACACCCTCACCGAATGCCGCGCCCTCGTTCCGGGCCGCTATCAGGTCACCGGCAACGGTGGCTCGATCCGCATCGGTGACGCCCTGTTGGTCACCCTCAAAGGCAGCAAGGACTTGTCCATGCGCCTGACCGTCGAAACCGTCCGCCACCTGATCAATCCGCCGGGCCAATGGACCGCGATGACCACAGGCCCGGTGTTCGGCGAACTGGCCATTCATACCTGGCAGGTCAACTGCGACAGCTGCGCCAAAGAGCTCAGCTTTGAATTCGCCGTGGACGCCAAACTGGGTAAAAACGCAGAAAAACCGGCCGCCACTGCGCGCATCGCCGAGCTGGGCTGGAAAGCCGTTGGCGACAAGCACCTGTGCCCGAAATGCCAGGAGCCTGCGTGATGAAACGCCTTGCCCTGACCGTTCTGGTCGGTGTTGGCCTGGCGGGTTGCGCCGCAGAGCCTGTGCAACTGCAACAGAACCGCAGCTACATTCTGGAGTGGATCGGCGAGCGGCCATTGATGGATTACAGCCATCTGACCGTGACCCTCGGCGATGATGGTCGCGCCTACGGCAACGGCGGCTGCAACCATTGGTTCGCGCCGTACACGCTGGATGGCGACAAGCTGACTTTCGGCAAAATCGGCAAGACTCGCAAGCTGTGCGCGCCGGCGTTGATGGAGCAGGAAGAACGCTTCCTGCAAGCGTTGGAAGGCGTGCAGCGCTGGGACATCTCGCCGATCGAGCAGATGCGCTTCTGGCCGGCCCAAGGCAAGCCTTTGCGGTGGTGGCTGGAAGAGGGTTGATCATTCAGCCACAAAAAAGATCGCAGCCTTCGGCAGCGCCTACAAGGTGTACTCAATCCATGCAGGAACTGCCGAAGGCTGCGATCTTTTTTTCATGACCTACTGGGTCGACTGCAACGCCTCTAGCTTCGCCATCACTCCCGCCGCCGTCTGCTCGCCCAACAACTGTTCCCGCACCTTGCCCTTGTTGTCGATGATGTACGTCACCGGCAAGGCCTCACTGCGCGGCAAGTCGAACAGCTCCGCCGGATCCTGCGCCAGCACGGTGAACTTGATGCCCAGTTTCTCGCTGGCGCTCTTCAGTTCTTCACCCTGCACGTTGTCGAAGTTGACCCCGAACACACCGACGTTCTTGCTCTTGAGCTCATCGGCCAGATGATTGAGTTCCGGGATCTCGGTCCGGCACGGTCCACACCATTCGGCCCAGTAATTGAGCACCACCCATTGTTTGTCGAGGCGCTCGGACGCAACCTTCTGACCGTTCTGGTCAATGCCATAGTCGTTGCCGCAGCCCCCCAGCATCAACGCCCCGATTATCGTCAATGCTTCTGCCAATCGCCGTGTCATGTCGTGTTCCTTGTGAAAATTTGAATGCGCCTGCGACCCATCGCCTCTGAAGGTTCTGGATTGCGCGCTGCACAGTTAGAATAGCCGCCACTTTACGCCAGAAGCGACCCGCCATGACCGATCTGACGCTTTATCACAATCCGCGCTGCTCGAAATCCCGCGGCGCACTGGAACTGCTTGAAGCCCGCGGCCTGACCCCGACGGTCGTACGCTACCTCGAAACCCCGCTGGATGCCGCGCAAATCAAGGCCCTGCTTGGCAAACTCGGGATCACTGCGCGACAACTGCTGCGCACCGGGGAAGATGAATACAAAACCCTGAACCTGGCTGACGCCAGTCTCACCGAGAAACAATTGGTCGAAGCGATCGCGGCCCATCCCAAGCTGATGGAGCGTCCGATTCTTGAAGTCGGCGACAGAGCCGTCATTGGCCGTCCACCTGAGCAGATCCTGGAGTTGCTGCCGTGAGCGCGCCGTACATTCTCGTTCTGTATTACAGCCGCAACGGCTCGACCAACGAGATGGCGCGGCAGATCGCTCGCGGCGTTGAGCAGGCAGGCATGGAAGCGCGTCTGCGCACCGTGCCGGCGATCTCCACCGAGTGCGAAGCGGTGTCCCCGGACATCCCGGACGAAGGCGCGCTCTACGCCACTCTCGATGATCTGAAAAACTGCGCCGGTCTGGCGCTGGGCAGTCCGACCCGCTTCGGCAACATGGCCGCGCCGCTCAAATACTTCCTCGACGGCACCAGCAACCTGTGGCTGACCGGGGCGCTGGTCGGCAAACCGGCCGGGGTGTTCACCTCCACCGCCAGCCTGCATGGCGGCCAGGAAACCACCCTGCTATCGATGATGCTGCCGCTGCTGCACCACGGCATGCTGATCACCGGCCTGCCTTACAGCGAGTCGGCGCTGCTGGAAACCCAGGGCGGCGGTACGCCTTACGGTGCCAGCCATCACGCCGGAGCGGATGGCAAAAGCGGTCTCGATCAGCACGAAGTGGCGCTGTGCCGAGCGCTTGGCCTGCGTCTGGCCAAGACTGCACAGAAACTGGAGGGCTGACGTGGCGAAGAAGCCGAAAGTCCTGCCCTCCGTCGAGTGGCTTGAGCCGCGGGTAAAAGCGATGCGGGTGCTCAGCCTGCTGAGCTTTTTTGCCCTAGCCGGATTGCTCGCCGCTTACTACCTGATATTCGCCGACCTGCATGGCGCGCGACCGTGGGTGATTCTGCTGGTCGAACTGATCCCGTGGCTCGTCCTCGCCCCGGCGATGATCATGGGCAGTGCCCGCGGTCATTCGTGGATGTGTTTTGTGGTGAATCTGTACTTCATCAAAGGCGCACTGGCGGCGTATGACCCGAACCGACACTGGTTTGGTGTGCTGGAGATGCTCGCGAGTTTGGCGGTGTTCTGCTCGGCGCTGCTGTATGTGCGGTGGCGGTACCAGTTGAATCGCAAGTTGGCAGGTGAAGGCGAGATCAGCGTCACCTGATCTGACGCCTTCGCGAGCAGGCTCGCTCCCACATTTGAAATGTATTCCCCCTGTGGGAGCGAGCCTGCTCGCGAATGGGGCGACGCGGTCTCAGTGATTGACGGTGTAGGCCAGCATCATCGAAATCTGGCTCATCGGCCGCCCGCCACTCTCCTCATGCCACTGGTTGAACACGTTCTGCACAATCGCCAGATCGCGCAGACTGGTCGGCGCCTTGTCGACGATCTTCTGCGCATTCAGTGCAGCGACCACGTCGTAGCTCGGTACAAACGTATCCTTGCCGACCATGCGCAAAAACCGTGGCGCCGACAGCCCGCCCAATTGATGGCCGTGCTTTTTCAGGTACGTCCACAGGCCGACGATATCGGTCACCGGCCAGTCGGCGATCAACGCGCCGAAACTGCCCTTCTCTTTCTCCACATCCAGAATGAACTGCGCATTGCGCGGCACACTCTTGAGCTTGCCCAGGTGACGAATAATCCGCGCATCCTGCATCAGCCGCTCAAGATGTTCGGCACTCATCAGTACGACTTTTTCCGGATCGAACTTGAAGAACACTTCTTCGAAGGCCGGCCACTTGGCGTCCACCAGACTGTGCTTGAGCCCGGCGCGAAACACACGCAGGGCCATGGTCGAGAGGTAACGGTCGTCGCTGATCCTGCGCAGTTGTGCCGGGGTCTTGGGAACGGGCAGATGGGCTTCCAGTTCAGCCGCTGAACCAAAGCGGTTCAGACAGTATTCGTGCAGCCACTTGTAATCGCGCATGCCCTCTCCTTGAAATGAAAATAAAAACGGCGCCCGCAAGCGCCGTAAGTCAGAGCTGCCGAAACCGTCAGAGGTTCACGACATTGACGAAGCGCGACGCCGCGGTTTCGTCGATCTTGAGGCTGGTGAAGTCGAACAGGTTGCGGTCGGCCAGTTGCGACGGCACCACGTTCTGCAGGCTGCGGAAGATGCTTTCGGTACGGCCCGGGGTCTTGCGATCCCAGTCCTGGAGCATTTCCTTGACCACCTGACGCTGCAGGTTTTCCTGCGAGCCGCAGAGGTTGCACGGGATGATCGGGAATTCCTTCAAGTCCGAGTAAGCCTGAATGTCTTTCTCGTTGCAGTACGCCAGCGGACGGATCACCACGTTGCGGCCATCATCGGCGCGCAGCTTCGGCGGCATCGCCTTGAGGCTGCCGTTGAAAAACATGTTGAGGAAGAACGTCTCGACGATGTCGTCGCGATGATGACCGAGGGCCATTTTGGTCGCGCCGATTTCGTCGGCAAAGGTGTACAGCGTGCCGCGACGCAGACGCGAGCACAGCGAGCACGTGGTCTTGCCTTCCGGAATCAGCTCCTTGACCACCGAGTAGGTGTCTTTCTCGACGATGTGGTACTCGATGCCCAGCGTTTTGAGGTAGGCCGGCAGCACGTGCTCGGGGAAGCCCGGCTGCTTCTGGTCCATGTTCACGGCGACGATCTCGAACTTGATCGGTGCAACCTTCTGCAGGTGCATCAGCACGTCGAGCATGGTGTAGCTGTCCTTGCCCCCGGACAGGCAGACCATGACCTTGTCGCCGTCTTCGATCATGTTGAAGTCGGCAACAGCTTCGCCGGCCAGGCGGCGCAGGCGCTTTTGCAGTTTGTTCTGGTTGACCGTAAGAGTGCCCATGACGCGAAATCCGTGAGGTGTGACGAAAGGCGGGCATTTTACGCAAAAACGTCGTGGGGGCGAAGGGCCGCGGGTCTGTCCCATTCTTCCGAGGTCTGCATTGCCCTCTGTGGCGAGGGGATTTATCCCCGATCGGCTGCGCAGCAGTCGTCAAGCCATCCAACGGGAAGTATCGGGAAAATAGAGTTCTGAGGTTTTGGGGCTCCTCCGCACCCCATCGGGGATAAATCCCCTCACCACAAATGTATTTCAAAGATAAAACAGAGCTGATGCCAAGACCCTGCGGCGATTAAGCCCCGTGTTTACAGCGCAATTTGCTCTAAGCCCCTAGTGCCTGTGCGGTTAAGACCTTTCTATACTGCGACATAAGGTCGCATACATCTGAAGACCTGAATTTGCTCGGCCTCATTGGCCCGAAAGCGCTCCGCTGGGGGGCGACGGCAATAACAAGAGGAGTGACTGGCATGATCCATCACGTAGTGGGACTTTTTACCCACCCCGATCAGGAATGGAAGGAAATCCGTGGCGACCAAGAGGAAAGCATCAGCCACATGTATCTCACGCACACGCTGATTCTGGCGGCAATCCCGGCCGTGTCGGCCTTCATCGGCACCACGCAGGTCGGCTGGGTGATCGGCAACCGCGCGCCGGTCATGCTCACCGTTGAAAGCGCCATCTGGATGACGGTCATGTCGTACCTGGCAATGCTCGGCGGTGTCGCGGTCATGGGCGCCTTTGTGCACTGGATGGCCCGCACTTATGACGCCAACCCGAGCCTGGCCCGTTGCGTGGCGTTTGCCACGTACACCGCGACACCGTTGTTTGTCGGCGGGCTGGCAGCGCTATATCCGCACATGTGGCTGGGGATGATCGTCGGCACGGCCGCCATCTGCTACACCGTGTATCTACTGTATGTCGGGTTGCCGACCTTCATGAATATTCCGTCAGATGAAGGCTTTCTGTTTTCCAGCTCAGTGCTGGCGGTGGGTCTGGTGGTGCTGGTGGCCATCATGGCGTTCACCGTGATCGTCTGGGGACTGGGCGTGGGGCCCGTCTATACCAACTAGCGCAATGACTCACCGAGAAAAACAAGATCTGCCAATACAGGCCGCCGCAAGGCGGCCTTCTCGTGTGGAGGATGACCATTCGGCAGTTCAGCGATTCGCAAGTCCTGAGGGTTGCGGCATACTCGACGCCTCTGGAGATCCATCAAGCATGCCCGAGCAACTCAATACCCGCGTCGAAGACTGTTACCAACTCGCTGAATCCTTTTTCAAACGTCATTTCCAACGCCCTGTGGTGAGTCTCAAGCTGCGCGGGCAAAAAGCCGGGGTCGCGCATCTGCACGAGAACCTGCTGCGCTTCAACCCGCAGCTGTACCGGGAAAACACCGAACACTTCCTCAAGCAGACCGTGGCCCATGAAGTCGCGCACCTGATCGCCCATCAGTTGTTCGGCGACCGCATCCAGCCCCACGGCGAGGAGTGGCAACTGATCATGCGCGGCGTTTACGAACTGCCGCCGGATCGCTGCCACACCTACGCAATCAAACGCCGCAGCGTGACCCGCTACATCTACAAGTGCCCATGCGCGGACAGTGATTTTCCGTTTTCGGCGCAGCGCCATAGCCTGGTCAGGCAGGGGCGGCGGTATTTGTGTCGCCGATGCCGGAATACCTTGGTGTTCAGTGGTGAGATGCGGGTCGAATAATTGAGGTTTGTGTCCTTCACATTGACCTCTTCGCGAGCAGGCTCGCTCCCTGGAATTCAGTCACCTGTGGGAGCGAGCCTGCTCGCGAAAGGGCAGGTACAGACACTAGAGAATGACCTTGGCTCGGCGCAGTTCGGCAATCCGCTCAGCACTAAACCCCAGCTCCCCCAACACCTGATCCGTATGCTGCCCCAACCCCGCCCCGACATGCCGGGGAGCAGGCAAATCCTCGGAAAACTTCAACGGACAAGCAATCTGCGCCTGCATCGTCCCATCACCCCGCGGCACCTGCGTCACCAGCTCCCGCGCCTGCAATTGCGGATGTTTTACTGCCTCGCTCAGACTCAACACCGGCTCGACACACGCATCAATCCCGGCAAACAACGTACACAGCTCTGCAAAGTCATGCTTCTCGAACTCGACCTTCAACGCCTCCTTCAGCGCCTGCTGTTGCTCCGGTTTGGGTGACAAGCCTTGCGCCGCCAACTCAGGCCGGCCCAGCGCCGCACACAATGGCTGCATGAATCCCGGCTCAAGACTGCCCACCGACATCCAGCGCCCATCGCGAGATCGGTAGTAGTCATAAAAGCTGCCGCCATTGAGCATCTGGTCTTCCCAGCCCGGCTCCTCACCACAGGCCAGATACCCGGCGCCGGCCATGGCGTTCAGGCTGAACGCGCAATCAGTCATGCTCACATCCAGATGCGTGCCCTGCCCGCTCTGCTGGCGAGCAATCACCGCCGCCAGCAAGCCGATCACCCCGTGCAGCGAACCGCCAGCGACATCCGCCACCTGCATGCCCAGCGGCAACGGCCCGCTGTCAGCCCGGCCGGTGTAGCTGGCGAGCCCGGCCAGCGCCAGATAATTGATGTCATGACCGGCGCGATCCTTGTACGGGCCGGTCTGGCCGTAACCGGTGATCGACACGTAAATCAGCTTCGGGTTGATTGCTTTCAGAGCCTCATAACCCAGGCCCAGGCGCTCCATCACGCCGGGGCGAAACTGCTCCAGGACGATGTCGTAATCGGCGAGCAGTTGCTTGACCACTTCAAGTGCTTCTGGCTGTTTCAGATCCAGCGCCAGACTGCGCTTGTTGCGGTTGAGATACGCGTGACTGGCCGACATTCCCTGATCATGTGGCGGCAACACCCGCAGCAGATCCAGGCGCGTCGGCGATTCGATGCGCAGCACCTCGGCGCCCATGTCCGCCAACAGCAGCGAGGCGAACGGCCCCGGCAACAGGGTCGAGAAATCCAGAATCTTGAGTGAGGCCAGCGGTGCGGACATGGGCGAACTCCTTGTGCGATGCACCCAGCCTAGGCAGCGATGGCGCTTACAGCAATCACCGGATCCATCAGGCGAAGTGACCGTTGCGCTCAAATCCCGGGCAAGAAAAAACCCGCCGAAGCGGGTTTTTTCATTCAAGCGATGCTTACTTCACATTGCTCGGGGTTGGGCCTTCAGCCACACCCAGGTCGTCTTCTTCACGCTCATCAGAGATACCGCGACCGCCAGAAGCCAGTTCGGCTTGCAGTACATCGGTGTCCAGCTCTTTCACCCACTTGGCAACAACGATGGTCGCAACGGCGTTACCCACCAGGTTGGTCAGCGCGCGGGCTTCGGACATGAAGCGGTCGATACCCAGGATCAGCGCCAGACCGGCCACCGGCAAGTGACCTACGGCCGACAGGGTGGCCGCCAGCACGATGAAGCCCGAACCGGTCACACCGGCAGCGCCTTTGGAGGACAGCAGCAGCACCAGCAGCAGGGTGATCTGGTGAGTGATGTCCATTTGGGTGTCGGTCGCCTGAGCGATAAACACAGCCGCCATGGTCAGGTAGATCGAGGTACCGTCGAGGTTGAACGAGTAACCGGTCGGAATCACCAGACCGACTACCGATTTCTTCGCACCCAGACGCTCCATCTTGATCAGCATGCGCGGCAGTGCCGATTCAGAGGACGAAGTGCCCAGTACGATCAGCAGCTCTTCGCGGATGTAGCGAATCAGTTTCAAAACACTGAAACCGTGCGCGCGGCAGATCGCGCCCAGCACCACCACCACGAACAGCACGCAGGTGATGTAGAAGCAGATCATCAACTGACCCAACTGCACCAGCGAACCGACACCGTAGGCACCGATGGTGAACGCCATGGCACCGAACGCACCGAGTGGCGCCAGTTTCATGATCATGTTGATGATGTTGAACATCACGTGGGCGAAGCGATCGATCATGTCCAGCAGCGGTCGGCCGTAGGAGCCCAGGCGATGCAGGGCATAACCGAAGATCACCGAGAACATCAGCACTTGCAGGATATCGCCCGTGGCGAATGCACCGACAATGGTGTTCGGGATCACGTTAAGCAGGAAGCCGACAATGCTCTGGTCTTTACTGGCCGTCACATAAGTGGCGATTTTCGAAGCGTCCAGGGTGGTCACGTCGATGTGCATGCCGGCGCCCGGTTGCACGACGTTGACCACGACCAGACCGATCAGCAAGGCGATGGTGGAAACGATTTCGAAGTACAGCAGCGCGTAGCCGCCAGTCTTGCCCACCGATTTCATGTTCTGCATGCCGGCGATGCCGCTGACAACGGTACAGAAAATGATCGGGGCGATGACCATTTTGATCAGTTTGATGAACCCGTCACCCAGCGGCTTGAGGGCCACACCGGTCTGTGGGTAGAAGTGACCGAGCAGAATGCCGATGGCGATTGCAACGATCACCTGGAAGTACAGGGATTTGTAGAGTGGCTGACGAGTCGTCATTGCAAATTTCCTCAAGAGTCCCACGGGGCAACATCCATCTGTTGTCCGCGAAACCTTAAATTGCGAACCCTCCTGCACTGGAGGGATTTGTTGTTGGAACGGCGCTTTCTCCTGAGGGATAAACGCACGCTTCTGTCGCTCTTATCGCAAACCTCGTGCCACATTGGTGCAATTCACTGCCAGCCTTTTGATATCAGGTACTACAGGTTCATTTGTGTCACCGTCCGGTTACCCAGGTATGGCGGATTTCCGCCAACTCACCGAGTCTCGTCCTACAATTTGGCGGAAATCCGCCTTGTTGCCCATGCCACCCACGGCTACCATCCGGCGCTTGAGGAAGGATTTGCCGCTTATGCGCGAACGCACCATCGCCAGTCATTTCGCCCGTGCCGCCCTCGGTGGCGCACGCCGCCTGGGGTTCGACTACGCGGGCCTGTTGCAGCAACTGGGAATCAGCCCTGAATTGCTCGATGAGCCTCGTGCGCGCATCGCCCCGGAGCAGTTCACCCGGTTGATCCAGGGCCTGTGGCTGGCGCTGGACGACGAATACCTCGGTTTTGGCAAGGCACCGAGCAAACCCGGCAGCTTCGCAATGATGTGCCATGCCTCGATTCACTGCCGCAATCTGGAGAAGGTCCTGCAACGCGGCTTAATGTTTTATAGCCTATTCCCCGAAGCCCCCCGCTTGAGCCTCACCCGCGAAGACGAATGGGTGCGCCTGAGCCTCGACGATTCGCAGTTATGGGACCCGGATCACTTTCTCAGCGAAAGCCTGCTGGTGATCTGGCACCGCCTCGGCAGTTGGCTGATCGGCCAGCGAATCCGTCTGGAGCAGGCAACCTTCAGCTATGCAAAACCTGCGCATGGCGCTGAATACGATCTGCTATTCCCCTGCCCTCTGGAATTTTCAGCGCAGCAAAGCAGCCTGCTGTTCCACAGCCGCTACTTGCACATGCCACTTTTGCAGGACGAACGCACTCTCAAACACTTCCTCGAACGTTCCCCCGCTGACTTGCTGTCACGCCCGGATGATGGCGACAGCCTCAGCAGTCGCCTGCGCCGCTTGCTCAGCCGCGACAGTGCGCGCTGGCCGGATCTGGAAGCGGTGGCCGCTCATCTGCACATCAGCCCACAGACCCTGCGCCGGCACTTGCGTGACGAAGGCACCAGTTTTCAGGAGCTGAAGGATCAACTGCGGCGGGATATCGCCATCTATCATTTGGGGCGGGCGGATCTGTCGTTGCAACAGATTGCCGAGCAGTTGGGGTTTTCCGAACCGTCGGCGTTTCACCGGGCGTTCAAGAAGTGGACGGGGCTGACGCCGGGGGCTTATCGGGCGCAGGAGCAGTGAGGCGGCTTCAAGATCCCGCCTTCTGAGTTTTGGATTTGGATTTGGATTTGGATTTGGATTTGGATTTGGATTTGGATTTGGATTTGGGTGTATATCCGTTGCTGCGGGTGTTGCTGATTAGGGTTCCACCCTTACGGCGGGTCACTTTTTCCAGACGCCGAAAAAGTAACCAAAAAGGCTGCCCCCTGACGTACGGCACTTCGCCTAGGCTCAGTGTTCCCTCGCTACGGTGTCCATCCGGGGGCATCGCCTCCGGTTTGCTTCGCTGCACCTCCTTTCGATGTATGCGGCTTCGCCGCACGGCGCTGCGCGCCTACCCCCCGGATGAACACCTACGCTCGGCCTGCCGATGGGCTGAAGAGCAAGATCAAGATCAAGATCAAGAGCAAGATCAAAAGCCAAAGCCAAAGCCAAAGCCAAAGCCAAAGCCAAAGCCAAAGCCAAAGCCAAAGCCAAAGCCAAAGCCAAAGCCAAAGCCAAAGCCAAAACAGATCAAAAGATCGCAGCCTTCGGCAGCTCCTACAATTGGAATGGGTGCACCTGCCAGAGATTGGTCGGCTGTCAGGCTGGCTCCCACAGTTTAGATCTGCGTGCGCCCACGCGGCGAAGCCGCCCCACTCATCACAATGAGCGCAAGCTCGAGTACCGCTCTTGATCTCAGAGCCCGTCGGCAGGCTGAGTGGAGGGGTTGATCCGGGGGTGGGAGCGCAGCGACCGTTTGGCGCAGCCAAACACATCGAAAGGAGGTGCAGCGAAGCAAACCGGAAGCGATGCGCCCGGATCAATCCCGGAACGAAGGAACCCCGAGCCTCAGCGAGGGGCCGAACGTCAGGGCACAGACCTTTTGGTTACTTTTGGGGCGTTTGCCAAAAGTGACCCGCCGTAAGGGCGGAACCCTAATCAGCAACACCCGCAGCAACGGATATACACCCAAAACCAAATCACACAGCCGGAAAATGAATCCGAAACGCCGCCCCGCCCATCGGTGAATCGCCCAAGGTCAGCTTGGCGTTATAGCTTTCGATGATGTCCTTGACCACCGCCAACCCAATCCCCTGCCCCGGATGCTGCCGATCCAAACGCTCACCGCGCTCAAGAATCCGCGCCCGCTGATCCGGCGGCACCCCCGGCCCATCATCCTCAACACACAACTCAACCCCGGCGAGCGTCTCACGCACACTAATGCGCACTTCCCCAAGACACAGCCGATAAGCGTTCTCCAGCAAATTCCCCATCATCTCCAACAAGGCACCCTGCTCGATCGGCACATAACAATGCTCCGGCAGATCAAACGCCACCTGCACACGCTTGTCCCGATAAACCTTGTCCAGCGTATCGCACAGGCTTTGCAGCACCGGACGCAGCCGCACCTGATGTCGCACCAAACCGCTTTTACGCAAACTCGCCCGTTGCAGCTGATAACTGATCTGCTGACTCATCCGTTCGATCTGACTTTGCAGCACCCACGCCTGATCGATGTCTTTGGGCCGCTGAGCCATGTCCTCACTGACACCCTGCAACACCGCCAACGGCGTTTTCAGGCTATGGGCCAGGTCGTCGAGAGAGTCGCGATAACGGCTGCGCTGCTGGCGCTCACTGAGCAGCAAGCGGTTGAGCGAGCCAGTCAGACGCAGCAATTCGCGCGGGTGTTTTTCCGTGAGGCTTTCGCGGGTGCCGCCCTCGATTTCGTCGAGTTCCTGGCTGAGTTGGCGCAAGGCCTTCAAGCCCCAGGTCAAGCCGATCCACAGCAGCGCCAACAGCACAAGCAAGGCGGCGCCAAAGCCCAGATACAGATTCTCGCGCAGGCCTTCGAGAGTGGTTTCGTACTCGCGCACCGGTTGCAGGGCGACGATGCTGAATGCCGCGCTCTTACCGCCGAGCAGTTTCACTTCAACGTCGTAAACGAAGAATTCCTGACCGTTGCTCTCGCGAATCCGCGCGAACTCATTACCGAGCCCGTCGTAGCGCGGCTTGTAGTTGATCTGCTCTTCCTGAGTGGCTTTCGAGCGCCAGACCAGATGCCCTTCGCGGTCGTAGATGTAACCCAGCAGACGGAAGTCGGTAAGGTTGAAACGCTCATCCGGCAACTGCGAGGGCATGACCAGTTTGCCGCTTTCGATGCGTGCGGCAGAAATCAGCGTGGTGACGTCCGACGCCAGACGCTGCTCGATCGAGTCCTGCAACGCGAGGCTGAACGCGCCCTGCATCGCCGGCAGCAAGGCGAGCATGAACAACACCGCCAACGTAGTGGCGGCGAGCATCAAACGGACGCGAAGGGAACGAATCAAGTGCAGCGCTCATTGAACAGGTAGCCGAGGCCACGCACGGTGTCGATCGGCTTGAACCCTGCGGGGCCTTCGAGTTTGCGGCGCAAGCGGCCGACCAGCACTTCGATCACGTTCGGATCGCGCTCGTCGTCATCCGGATAGAGTTGTTCCATCAGGCGATCCTTGGGCACCACCTGCTGGTGATGACGCATCAGGTATTCAAGAATGCGGTATTCGTAGGCGGTCAGCGCCAGCGGTTGCTCGTCGAGGCTCGCTTGCTTGCGATTGAGATCGAGCAACAGAGGGCCGGCGACGATGGTCGACTGGGTGAAGCCGCTGGAGCGGCGCAGCAAGGCATTCAGGCGCGCGTCGAGTTCTTCGAACTGGAACGGTTTGACCACGTAATCGTCGGCGCCGGCAGCCAGACCTTCGACCTTGTCCTGCCAGTTGCCGCGTGCGGTGAGGATCAGGATCGGGAAGGTCTTGCCGCCCGAACGCAACTGACGGATCAGGTCGAGGCCGCCCATGCCCGGCAGACCAAGGTCGATCACCGCCAGGTCAAAGTTGAACTGTCCGGTCTGATACAGCGCCTCCTCGGCATTGGCCACGGACTCGACCACGTGACCGCTCTCCGTCAGACGGGTTTGCAGGTGATGGCGCAACAGCGCTTCATCTTCGACGACCAACAGTTTCATATTGCTCTCCCGGGCAAATCAAACATCTCCGACTACACATCTGTGGGAGCGAGCCTGCTCGCGAAAGCGGTGAGTCAGTCAATGAAGATGTCGACTGACACATCGCTTCGCGAGCAGGCTCGCTCCCACATTGAATTTGGCGGCAACTCCTTAGAAATTGTAGTTGGCCGACAGGTAAGTCTGCGCGCTGCTGTTCAGATCCAGCGAGCCTTGCTTGCTGCCACCGCGTTCGCTCATCTCGGTGCTGGCGTTGCTCATCAGGTAACGGTAACCGAGTTCCACCGAGGTGTTTTGCGATACTTGCTGCAACACACCGAACTGGCCGCCGACGGCGTAACCGATGTCACTGTCGCGGCTATAGCCTGGCGACTCCTGGGTCAGTTTGGTCAGACCGGCCGTCGCACCGCCGAACAGTTTGGTGGTACTGCCGACCGGGTAGAACAGATCGTAGCTGCCCAGCAGGTTTTCCTGGCGCAGTTTAATGCCATTGTGCGAACCGGACACGTTGTCGTAGGTGGCGTAGTAGCGACCTTGCGAGTTTTGCTGACCGAGGCGTACGCCGTAGGTGTTGTTGCCGTCGATCGCGCCAGTGGCGTTAGGGTGATCGAGGTTGTTGTTCAGAGCATGGGATTTGTCGATTTTGTTGCTGGTCTGGCCGAAGGTCAGGCCGGCGAAGTTCGAAGTGGTGTCGGCCTGGGCCGCGATACTGGCGCTCATAACGGTCATTGCCAGCAGCAGTTTGTTTAAACGAGTCATGGGTATTTCCTCTTTCACAGTGCTGTTTGGGTATGGCGCAAGGTTACTGACCCTCCCCTGTACCGACCCTGAACGCTCTCTGAACCTGACCTGAACCAAATCGACTAGGCTGTTCTGACCACTTTTCGATAAGGACAACGACCATGCGCCTGTTCCTCGCCCTCACCTTGCTGGCCGTCAGCAGCCTCACCCAGGCGGCGATCAAGACCGAAGAAATCCCCTACCAGAGTGCCGACGGCACCAAGCTGATCGGCTACTACGCCTACGACGACGCTATCAAAGGCAAGCGCCCGGGAGTCGTTGTGGTGCACGAATGGTGGGGCCTGAACGACTACGCCAAGCGCCGCGCGCGGGATCTGGCCGAACTCGGCTACAGCGCATTGGCGATTGATATGTACGGCGAGGGCAAGAACACCGAGCACCCGAAAGATGCGATGGCGTTCATGCAGGCGGCGACGCAGGACGCGGCCGCCTCCAGCAAGCGCTTCGAGGCCGGGCTGAACCTGCTGAAGAAACAACCGCAGACCGACGTGAACAAACTCGCCGCCATCGGTTATTGCTTCGGCGGCGCCGTGGTGCTGAATGCCGCGCGACAGGGTGAGCCACTGGCAGGGGTGGTAAGTTTCCACGGTGCACTGGCGACCAAGACTCCGGCCACGCCCGGCAGTGTGAAGGCGAAGATTCTGGTGGAGCATGGCGCACTGGACAGCATGGTCACACCCGCAAACGTCAGCGCGTTCAAAGCCGAAATGGACAAGGCCGGGGCGGAATACAAGTTCGTCAGCCTGGATGGGGCCAAGCATGGCTTCACCAATCCGGATGCGGATCGCTTGGGTCATGGTGAGCACGGTGGCCCGGACATCGGCTACAACAAGGCAGCCGATGAAAAGTCGTGGGCGGATATGAAGGCGTTCTTCCAGACAATATTTGGCTGACCCAAAACCTGCGCGATCAAAAATCTTCATTTGATCGCAATGCCCCTGTAGGAGCTGCCGAAGGCTGCGATCTTTTGATCCTGTTTTTAACAATCAAAATCAAAAGATCGCAGCCTTCGGCAGCTCCTACAGGTGTGTGCCTCTACCCAGTTTTGATGCTAACCGGCAAAATGCCCGCCATGAATCCAACGCCTGCCCTCCCCGCCTGCTGCACCCCGCTCGATGCCCACTGGCCGTTGCCAACGGTGTTGCCTGACACGGTGCTGCTCAGCACCCATTTCGATCCGTCACAACTGCTCGGCGATGATTTCCAACGCAGCGCCATCGAGCCGCCGCCGAGTATTCAGCGATCCGTGGCCAAGCGGCAGGCGGAGTTTCTCGCCGGGCGAGTCTGCGCCCGTGCGGCGTTGCAGCAATTGGAAGGCAAGGGCGCGATCCCGGCGATTGGTGAAGATCGCGCGCCGGTATGGCCGGCGCACATCTGCGGCTCGATCACCCACAGCACCGGCCGCGCGGCGGCGATTGTCGCCAACAAGCAACATTGGCGCGGTCTGGGTATGGATCTGGAAAACCTGCTCAATACCGAACGTGCCGAACGACTGGCCGGGGAAATCCTCACGCCGCCGGAGATGCAACGCATGGCGGCGGGTTCGCGGGATCAGTTGGCGCTGTGGGTGACGCTGACGTTTTCGGTGAAAGAGAGTTTGTTCAAGGCGCTGTACCCGATCGTGCAGAAGCGCTTTTACTTTGAGCACGCCGAAGTGCTGGAGTGGACTGAACAGGGTGAGGTGCGGTTGCGCCTGTTGACGGATCTGTCGAGTGAATGGCGCAACGGGACGGAGCTGGATGCGCAGTTTGGTGTGCAGGATGGGCAGTTGCTGAGTCTGGTCAGCATCAAAGCCTGAAGATTTTCGGCGCCTGTGCAGCCCTCTTCGCGAGCAGGCTCGCTCCCACATTTGGAATGCATTTCACCTGTGGGAGCGAGCCTGCTCGCGAAAGCTATCGTCCAGCCACTGCGGGGCTCAGCGGCGCTCCTGATTCCTCGGCCAACTCAAACTGAAACAAGCCCCACCCAGACTTTTGCTCTTGCCAATGATCGCCCGGCCGTCATGCCAATGGATGATCCGTCGCACAATCGACAAGCCCAATCCATGCCCGCCTGACGCCCGCGTGCGGCTGTCATCCAGCCGTAGAAACGGCGTAAAAATCCGCTCCCACGCCACTTCCGGCACACCCGGCCCGTCGTCCTCGACGTCTACCCGGCAACGCAACTGGCCGACCTGATAACTCACCGTGACCTTCGAGCCTGCATGGCGCATGGCGTTGCTCACCAGATTCTGCAGCGCCCGGTGCAGGTAACGCGGCTCGGCCTCGACCCAGGCATCGTCATTGTCGGCGGCCGACAGGCACAAGCCGCGCTGCACCGTGACCTCGGCACGCAGCGGCGCCAACTCTTCAATCACTTGATTGACCAGCGCATCAAGGTCGATGCGTTGGAATGTCAGCGCCGGCGAACCCTGCTCCAGTCGTGCATAAGTGAGCATTTCATCGACCAGCTTATCGAGGTCTTCGATGTCGTGATCCATGCCTTCACGGTACTTTTCCAGCGCTTGCGGTGTGGTCGCCGAACCGATCATCTCCAGGCCGAAACGCAACCGCGCCACCGGCGTGCGCAGCTCATGGGACACCGCACGCACCAGTTCGCGCTGGATCGCCAGCAATTGCTGCAAGTGCTCCGCCATGCCATTGAACGCCGAAGCCAGCCGCCCGACCGAGTCCGCACCGCGCGCCGGCACACGGGTTTCCAGACTGCCCTTGGCGATCCGCGTGGCCGCCGCTTCGAGGCCGCGCAAGCGCCGTTCCAGTTGGCGCACCAATAGATAAACGATCAGACCGATCAAACTGAGGCCAAGCGCAGCGATCAACACCAGCCACTCCGGTGGATACGGATTCATCTGATACAACGGGCCGATTTCCAGCACCCACGGCGTGCCGACCATGCCGGCAAACACCCGGATCGAATCCCCCCCCTTGCCCAACGCCATCACCGTGTCGCCCTCGGCCACGCGACGGCTCTGGTCTTCGTCCATATCGGCGTCGTTCACCGTGACCAGACGCAGATCGAAACCAAAGCCCTTGTCTTCCTTTATCTGCGCCAACCGCTTGGGCTGCTCGGCCACTGGCACGCGCACCAGCTCATCGGCCAACAGGTAAATAGTCGCGCGGGCCAATTGCTCACTGATCTGCTGCACCTCGCCCGTGAGCACCAACTGTTCTTTGTCACTGACCAGTCGATAAACCTTCGCCGCGTGCGGGCCGGTCTGCTCCACCAACGCCGAACCGCGCAGCACGCGGGTGCGCTGGGTCAGGTCGAGATCGGTTTCGGCAAACTTCTTCAGCGCCAGCGGAATCCCGAGCAAACGCTCCCACACCAGCAGCGCACGATGGCGCTCGGTCTGGTTCATCGGTTGCAGGTTGTCGGCCATCAGCGAGAACGTGCCATGGGCCAGCCGTTCGCGGTATTGCTCGCTGCGCACCTGGTTGAGCAGGTTCAGCGCCAGCACGCCGAGCACCGCCACCAGAATCAGCGCGGCGCACATGCCGCCGTAGATGCGCAGGAAGATCGAGTTCACAGCGTCAGGTCTACGCAGGCTTCAGGGACAAACAGATAGCCTTTGCTGCGGATGGTCTTGATCAGGCGCGGATGGTCAGGGTCATCGCCGATTTTCGGGCGGATGCGCGAAATACGTACATCGATCGAGCGGTCCTGGCCGTCGTAGCCGATGCCGCGCAACGCCGTGAAGATTTCTTCCCGGGAGAGGATTCGCCCGGCATTGGACACCAGCAACCAGAGCAGGTCGAACTCGGCGCTGGTCAGTTCGATGCCGTTGTCGCTCAACCAGGCTTCGCGCAAGGCGTTGTCGACCACCAGCGGGCCGAATTGCAGACGGCGGCTTTTTTCCGCGCTCGGCTCCGGTGTGTCACTGCGTCGCAGCAACGCCTGAATCCGCGCCAGCAACAGCCGTGGGCGCACCGGTTTGCACACGTAATCGTCGGCGCCGAGATCAAGCCCCTGGATCTGGTCGGCGTCATCGGTGCGCGCGGTGAGCATCAGGATGGGGCCGTCATAACGGTCACGCACCTTGCGGCAAATGCTCAGACCATCTTCACCGGGCAGCATCAGATCAAGGATCACCAGATCCGGCTGTTCCTGGATAATCCGCGCCGCCGCCAGCGCACCGTTGCCTTCGATTCCGACGCGCAATCCATTGGCTTGCAGGTAGTCGCGAGTGAGTTCGGCCAGACGCTGATCGTCCTCGACTATCAATACCTGAAAGGCTTGTTGCTCCACGGGTGACCTCTGCTTGCCAGGTTTACTAATAAAAGAAGGGATCCTCCGGTCTTTTTGTCATCTTTCTGGAGGATAAGAATGCCTGCGCATGGGCCGATTGTATAAACGGCGTACAGCCAGAACACAAGTCGGTAAATGCGTTCGGACAAGGCGGTTTTTTGTGATAGGGTTCGCGCCCTTAAAAATCCGCTGAAGCGTTTTTCCGGTTGAAAGAACAGTGACAAACGGTCTAGCTCAGTGGGTTCGCGGCCTACACGTGAATTCCTGCTTTCTTACACAATTTACGCACAGGTTTATCCACAGGCTGTCCGTTGCATTCCTCCCCTGAAACGCATTATCTTGTAGCACGGCGAAAACGGAGACCCTACATATGGGGTTTTCGACTGAAACGCCCAACCACATTTCAGACCTGAAACTCAAGCGCTTTATGGCAAGTTTCGGGTTGAACGAAACAAGTTTTTCGAAGCCCAAACCGCGCTTGCGGATGGCACCGTTTTTTTAGCTCCAAATGGCAAAGAACGGTATGGGTGTTGCAGTCATTACTGTCACCCGGGAAGGAATCCGGTTCGAGCGCAGGCTCGCAACCAAAACTTCGGCAGGGACGCGGCGATGTAGCCTTTTTCCTACTGCTCCGAAGTTGTTAGGCCGACGCTCGTCGGTTGTAGTGCTTCGGGACAGAACGGTGAGCACCATGATGGTGCTCAAACAAACATAGAGAATGTGGAGACAATCCCCCATGCAAACCGACACAACTCGCGAGAACCCGCAGGGCACCTTGCCGCAGGCCGCCGATTCGAATTCGGATCTGGCAGCTACCGCGCCTGGTCAACTGCGCGTGATCAAGCGCAATGGCACTGTCGTTCCTTACACCGATGACAAGATCACCGTCGCTATCACCAAATCGTTTCTCGCAGTTGAGGGCGGCACCCCTGCCCCCACGTCGCGAATCCACGACACCCTTGCCCGTCTGACCGAACAAGTCACCGCGACCTTCAAGCGTCGCATGCCTTCGGGCGGCACCATCCACATCGAAGAAATCCAGGACCAGGTCGAACTGGCCCTGATGCGTGCCGGCGAGCAGAAAGTCGCTCGCGACTACGTGATCTACCGTGACGGCCGTTCGAAAGAACGCGCTGCCCACGCGCCGGCCGAAGAAGCGGTCAACGCGCACCCGTCGATCCGCATCACCCGTGCCGACGGCAGCCTGGCGCCGCTGGACATGGGCCGCCTGAACACCATCGTCACCGAGGCCTGCGAAGGTCTGGAAGAAGTCGACGGCGACCTGATCCAGCGCGAAACCCTGAAAAACCTGTACGACGGCGTGGCCCTGACCGACGTCAACACCGCCCTGGTGATGACCGCCCGTACCCTGGTTGAGCGTGAGCCGAACTACTCGTTCGTCACCGCCCGCCTGCTGATGGACACCCTGCGTGCCGAAGGCCTGAACTTCCTCGAAGTCGCCGAAAGCGCCACCCATCACGAAATGGCCGACCTGTACGCCAAGGCCCTGCCGGCCTACATCGCCAAAGGTATCGAGTTCGAACTGCTGAACCCTGTGCTGGCCACCTTCGACCTGGAAAAACTGGGCAAGGCGATCAACCACGAGCGTGATCAGCAATTCACCTACCTGGGTCTGCAAACCCTGTACGACCGTTACTTCATCCACAAGGATGGCGTGCGTTTCGAACTGCCGCAGATCTTCTTCATGCGCGTGGCCATGGGCCTGGCGATCGAAGAGAAGAACAAAGAAGACCGTGCGATCGAGTTCTACAACCTGTTGTCGTCCTTCGACTACATGGCCTCGACTCCAACACTGTTCAACGCCGGCACTCTGCGTCCACAGCTGTCGAGCTGCTACCTGACCACCGTTCCGGATGACCTGTCGGGCATCTACCACGCGATCCACGACAACGCCATGCTGTCGAAATTCGCCGGTGGCCTGGGCAACGACTGGACGCCTGTCCGTGCTTTGGGTTCGTACATCAAAGGCACCAACGGCAAGTCGCAAGGCGTTGTTCCGTTCCTGAAAGTCGTGAACGACACCGCTGTAGCCGTTAACCAGGGTGGCAAGCGCAAAGGCGCTGTGTGTGCCTACCTGGAAACCTGGCACATGGACATCGAAGAGTTCATCGAGTTGCGCAAGAACACCGGTGATGATCGTCGTCGTACCCACGACATGAACACTGCCAACTGGATCCCT
>NZ_JBIUWI010000062.1:0-33372 GCF_044743385.1 Pseudomonas sp. NPDC087639
AGACCGGCAAAGCGCTCGCGGTGCCCGATGGTCACTGAAAGTGGGTAGAATGCGGTTTTTTTCCAGTTGCGGGGGTGCGCGTTGCGCGAAATCGTCCTGATTAACATCACGGGAGTCGACCGTCCGGGTCTGACAGCGGCCATTACCGGCGTTCTGGCACAAGGTGGTGTGAACATTCTCGACATCGGGCAAGCGGTGATCCACGACACCCTGTCGTTCGGCATCCTTGTTGAAATTCCCGATTCCGAGCAAGGCAAAGCCGTGCTCAAGGACATCCTGTTCAAGGGCTACGAGCTCGACCAACAGGTGCGCTTCACCCCGGTCTCCGAAGAGGATTACCAGCAATGGGTGGGCAATCAGGGCAAGAAGCGCCATATCGTCACCCTGTTGACTCGCAAAGTGACCGCCGGGCAATTGCAGGCTGTCAGTTCGATTACTGCCAAATATGGTCTGAACATCGACCATATCGACCGTCTGTCGGGTCGCATGCCGCTGGACACCCCGGCGGACAAGGGCAAGGGCTGTATCGAGTTCTCCGTGCGTGGCGAAGCGGCTGATCCGCAGGCGCTGCGTGCAGAATTCCTGAGCGTGGCGCAGGAGCTGAACGTCGACATCGCCTTCCAGGAAGATTCACTTTTCCGCCGCAACCGTCGTCTGGCGGTGTTTGACATGGACTCGACGCTGATCGAAGCCGAAGTCATCGACGAACTGGCGAAGGCTGCCGGTGTTGGCGAGCAAGTGTCGGCGATCACCGAGCGGGCGATGGCCGGCGAACTGGATTTTCGCGCCAGCTTCAAAGAGCGCCTGGCGTTGCTTAAAGGCCTGGACGTCAGCGTGCTGGACTCGATCGGCGCTTCGCTGCGCCTGACGGAGGGTGCAGAAACCCTGTTCGCCGAACTCAAGCGTCTGGGCTACAAGACCGCGATCCTGTCCGGCGGCTTCACCTATTTCGCCAAGCAATTGCAGGCCAAACTCGGCATTGACTACGTGTTCGCCAACGAACTGGAAGTCGTCGACGGCAAGTGCACCGGCGTGGCGATCGAGCCGATCGTCGATGCGCAGCGCAAGGCTGACCTGTTGAAAGAGTTGGCACACAAGGAAGGTTTGCGTCTGGAGCAGACCATCGCGGTCGGCGACGGTGCGAATGACCTGCCGATGCTGGCGATTGCCGGTTTGGGTGTGGCGTTCCGCGCCAAGCCATTGGTCAAGCAGTCGGCGAAGCAGGCGATCTCGACTTTGGGTCTGGATGGCGTGCTGTATCTGCTGGGTTTCCGCGATCGCGACGGGCAGTTGTGATTTAAAGATCAAAAGATCGCAACCTGCGGCAGCTCCTACACGGGAATGTGCGTTTTCCTGTAGGAGCTGCCCAAGGCTGCGATCTTTTTTGCTTTTAAAGCGACTTCCACAACGAATCAAAATCCTCCTCGCTCCCGCCATTCTGCGCGGCCTCCAGCGAGCGATAGGCAAACTGATTGAAACTATGCGTACTCGCCACCCGCCGATCCAGTCCGGCGCGGTGCTCGTCTCCATGGGTATTGATCAGCACTTTACTGCCTTCCTGAAAAGGCAATCGTGGCGCCAGCAAGGTTGCCGGCAAGTCGATAGCGCTGATCTGCGGCAACAGCAATCCGCGCAGATAGTGACTGTGATCGTCCCGCGAGCGCACCAGTTGCAGGCCGCACGGCTGCGCATGCGGTGCCACCAGCTCAATGCCCATCTGTGTGCCACCGCCACGCACCCGACGAATCCAACGAATCACCGCAATGCTCCAGCCCAGACTTTCGCTGTCCTGAATCCCGAGCATTTCCCCGGCCTGTAATTCGGCGGGCACCTCTGCAGGCCAGCCCAGGCAATAACCGCCGGGACTGTGATTGATCACCGGCAGCGCGTAAGTGGGGTAGTGCGGTGTGTTGTCGGTGCTGCTTTCGTCTTCGATCAGATGGTCGTACTGGATTTCTTCGTATGGCAGAAACTCATCCGCCTTGCTCTGCGGCGCGGCGTCGAATGCCTGGCTCCAACTGTCTTTTTCGCCCTTGGCGACGACGCTGCTGAAGTTCGCCGCGCGGGCGCCGGGGTGCTTGAGCAGTTCGCTGAAACTGCGTTCGCCGCCGAGGTAAAAGTGCAGGGCGCTCATGCCCACGCACACGGTCAGGCTGCCTTGGCCAACGGTGCGCTGAAAGCTGCGTTCGGCGGCCTGACCCCAGGTCGCGTGCAAGTGTTGCAGAGTGTCGAAGCTGAGCCCCGCCGGGACAGGCAGGGGCGTCGAAGTGTCCTGACGCTGCAGATGCGCTTCGATGGCATTGACCAGTGGCTGTGGATCGAAACCGAGCAATCCGGCTTTTTGCTCGCTGCGAAACATGTTGCGATAACGCGGGCCGGCGTCGATTTCGGCGCTGATCGCAAACAAGCCATCGTCCGGACTGCCGGGATGCAGTTTGAGCAAGGTACTCCACGGTTCCAGGACTTCCGCGAGTCGAGCGATCTGGTTCTGCCGCAGTTGATTGCAACGGGCGCAGCCCAATAACAGGGTCGCGATGTACGTCTGTTCCAGGCTCAGCTCGGTAGTCAGGCTGGCGAGATCGTCACGTACCCGACGTTGTTGCAGCTGCAATTCACAGCCGATGCGATACAGCTGATGCAGTTCGAACCACAGGTGTTCCGGCGGTGAACTGTACAACTGCGTGGCGCGCAACAACTGGCCCTTGAGTGCGTGTGCCGTCCGTTGCAGGGCCTGGCTGACCAGCGCCGCGCGATCCTTGCTGTACTTGGGTGCGATACGCAACACGATCTGTTTGTAGCCGATGGCCAGATGACTTTGCAGCGCCTGGCACAGGTTGCTGACCTTGCGCGAACGCTCGTCGAGCATGATCGCCTGATGCAGAAAGTGCCGCTCCAGATGCTGGCAGACGAAATACACCTCTGGCCGCATCAGCTCCAAGAGTTGCAGGCGATTGTCGCTGGGGGTGAGCAACTGGTTGAGTTCGCCCAGGCCTTGGTACAACTGGCGGGCGGTTTCGCCGATGTTCGCCTTGGGCAGGCCGGCGATCCAGCGTTTGAGGTCACGCGGGGTGGCTTCGCAGAACGACAGACGCGTTTGCGTTGGAGTGGGAGCGCTTAGCTGCGGAGGGGCGATGGTCTGGCTCATGCCAAAAACCATAGCAGCAAATGCTGCAATCTGCGGGAGCCGAAGTGGCTCCCGCAGCACGGACATCAGGCTTTTGGCAGTGCCAGACCCTGGCCCATCTGCACTGGCGAACCCGCCACCAGTTCTTCAGCCCACTTCACTTGATCCGGGCCAAACAGCACGATCGCGGTGGAACCCAGCTTGAAGCGGCCCAGTTCGGCGCCTTTTTCCAGATGGATCGGCGCGCGAGCGGCTTCGTCGTAGCGGAAGGTTTTCAGCTCACGCTTCGGCGGCGTGACCAGACCGGCCCACACGGTTTCGATCGAAGCGACGATCATTGCGCCCACGAGAACAACGGCCATCGGCCCACGCTCGGTGTCGAAGATGCATGCCACACGCTCGTTGCGGGCGAACAGTTCCGGGACGTTTTCGGCAGTGGTCTGGTTGACCGAGAAGATCCGGCCCGGGATGTAGACCATTTCACGCAGGGTGCCGGCCAGTGGCATGTGGACGCGGTGGTAGTCCTTCGGCGACAGGTAAATAGTCGCAAAGTCGCCGCCCATGAACGGCGCAGCATTGGCTGCGTCACCGCCAAGCAGTTCCAGCACGCTGAAGCTGTGACCCTTGGCCTGGAACACGCGACCGTGTTCGATCGGGCCGAGTTGGCTGACCGCGCCGTCGGCCGGGCTGAGGATCGCGCCCGGGGTTTCGTCCAGCGGGCGCGCGCCATCTTTCAGGGCGCGGGTGAAGAAGGCGTTGAAGTGCTCGTAAGCGGTCACGTCTTCAACCAGCGCTTGCGACATGTCGACTTGATAGCGCTTGGCGAACCAGGTGGTGAAGGCATTCTTGAACCAGCGCACGCGGCACTCGGCAATGCAGCCGGCCAGGCGCGACAGCAGGTGGTGAGGCAGCAGGTACTGGCTGAGGATAAACAGACGCTCTTTCATGGGTTGTCCTTAAAAACCTTAAATCTCGACGGGCGTGTCAGGGTGGTTGCCCCATTCGCCCCAGGAACCGGCGTAGCCCTTGACCCGCGGATAACCGAGGGATTTGGCCACCAGATAAGTGAAGCCCGACCGGTGATGGGTCTGGCAGTGGGTAATGATTTCTTTGTCCTTGGTGATCCCCAGGTCTTCGAGGATCTGTGGCATGTCCGTGCGGATGCGCAGGTTGCGCGCCTTGTCCATGCCCGCGGTCCATTCGAAATTGACCGCGCCGGGAATATGGCCGCCCTTGGCCGCCAGCACTTTCTCGCCGGAATACTCCAGCGGCCCGCGCGCATCCCAGATCGCCAGATCGGCGGCGCCGAGACGGCTTTGCAGGTATTCGCGCGTAGCGGTCGGTTCATCTTGCAGGGTCAGCGATACCGGGCCACCAACAGCCCGTGGCACCTGGATCGACATCGGCATGCCATCCGCCAGCCACGCCGGAAGACCGCCATCGACGTAGTGATACTTGTCGTGGCCGATCACGTCGAGCAACCAGATGAACCGCCCGGCCCAGCCGCCGCCCTCGTCGTCGTAAACCACGTAGACCGCGTCCTGGCGATGGCCGAGTTCACCGAACAACGCTTCCAGATCGGCTTTGGCCGGCAGCAGTCCCGGTGCCGGCGGTTGGCCGAGCTGGGTGCGTTTGGGGTCGACAAACCGCGCGCCGGGAAGATGACCTTCGGCATAGCGGGCGGGGCTGGTCAGGTCCACCAGAATCAGTTCGCTGGACTCGAGCCGAGGGCGCAGGTCGCTCGGTTCGATAACGAGCGGCAAGCCAGAGAAGTCAGACATGTGAGGTCTCCAGAGCACAAAGGGGGGGATTGTAGCGCAGCCTCATCGGCCACGGCTGCTAAAGCTGTGCAGGGCTTTTTCGATGCACTGCGCGGTTTTACCGAAGGCTTGCACGGTGATGTCGGCGAATGGCCCGCCGCCCTGATCAGCCACAACGATCATGATCACCCGGCCATTGTTGACCAGTGATCGCAGGAACAGATGCTCGCCACGGAACAGCGTGCGCAGGCTCGGCGGCAGCAGCGCGGAGAATTGCGTGTTGTTCTCCGGGTTGATCCGCACCTGAGCTTGTTGTGCGAGCAGCCGTTGCAGAACTTTGCTCTGGCTGACAACAAAGTTCAGCGCAGAGGCTTCTTTGGGCAGGCCGAAAATTTGATGCACGCGCAGATTGGATTGCGTGCGATCGGCCATCAGGATCATCACCCGGCGCATGCCACTGGCGACCAGCGCGTCGCGGGCGGCGACGGTCAGGCTCATGGCATTGGTGAAACGGCTCGGCTCGGCCAGCAGTTCGGCGCACTGCCGGCGCCATTGAGTCAGATCTTCGGCATTCGGTGCGGCAGCAGGCAACATCCCGGCCGGCAGGCGAAGGGTGCCCCACGGCCACAGCAGCGAAACCGCCGGGTGCCACAAGTCAGGCATCGCATGCTGGCGCGCACTGTTGGCGGCTTGCTGGTGCAACTGTTGTTGCACCTCGTCCATCGAAATCTGTAGATAAAGGCTGGTCAGATACTGCCAGCGCTCACTGTGCGGACTGTCCCATGCCTGTTGCGCCGACAGCGCCAGACCGTTGGCCAGCAGTACGGTGTTGGCGGGTTGATTGAGCCAGCGCCGCAGTGTTGGGTCGTCATCGAGACGATTTTGCTGACGCAACGGATGTTCGCTGTCACGGGCAATGCGCAACACTTTGACCAATTCGCGTTGCTCGCTGAGCAGCAATTTATAGCCCTGCTGCACCCAGATCGGCAGGTGCCAGGCTTGCACCAGCGCCTCGGCGATTTTAAGCAGGCGCACGCCAAACAATTGCTGCTCGACGGCGCGCGCCGATTCGCCCTTGTGGATAACCCGCAGTTCCCACTCTTCAAGCAGTTGTGGATAGGTCAGTGCCAGCGGCCACAGCGGCGACAGAAACAGCAGGCTGCCCCAATGAATGTCCTGCCACAGTCGCGCCAGGCGACTGGCAAAAAAACCGTTGGCCTGTTGCGTGGCGTGCTGGCTGATCATTTGCAGTTGGCGCAAGGCCTTGGGGATTTGCATCTGCGGTTGAGCAGGCAGGCGCGCCAGCAGTTCTTCGGTGCGGGCCAGACCCAGACGGTTGATCGCAACTTCAAGATTTTCGGCCGGTGTGGCCATGGTGCCGTGGGTGTGACGATTCGCCTCACGGATGATGCTCAAGGCCAGCGCAGGGCTGTCTTGCATCAGGTCGGCGATGTCTCGCAGCGAGCTGCGATTGTCACGGATCGCCCGGCAAACCTTGTCGTGAGCCTCTTGCGGCACGGGCAGGCGCACGCTATCGAGCAGCTTGACCCAGCCGTCGAGGGTGGTCGGTTTTGCGTGTGGGACGTTCGTTTCATTAGCCATGTCTGGACGAGATCTTCACTGACTGTAGACGCGCCCGGCATGGGCTAAATTGGCTTTTCGCCTGAACTGGCTATAGTCTGGCGCAGTTTTGCCGATAAGTAGAAGAAGAGATTTTTTAACTTCCGAATATGACCTTGAACCCGACTTAAATAAGTACTTTCTACCTATGGCTAAAATTATCGGCATCATCGTCGTATTCGCGAGCGTGCTCGGCGGATACGTGCTCTCCCACGGCAAGATTGCCGCCCTGGTCCAGCCCTTCGAGGTGTTGATCATCGGTGGTGCGGCGCTGGGTGCATTCCTCCAGGCCAACCCCAGCTACATGACGATGCACGTGCTCAAGAAATCCCTGAGCATGTTCAGTTCGCGTTTCAGCCACACTTTCTACCTGGAAGTGTTGGGCCTGATCTACGAGATCCTCAACAA
This sequence comes from Pseudomonas sp. NPDC087639, assembly GCF_044743385.1. NCBI lineage: Bacteria > Pseudomonadati > Pseudomonadota > Gammaproteobacteria > Pseudomonadales > Pseudomonadaceae > Pseudomonas > Pseudomonas sp. NPDC087639. The sequence goes on from NZ_JBIUWI010000062.1 coordinate 6,913, forward strand.
GAGCCGCCGCGAAGGCATGATGGCCATCGAAGGCGACATCGAAGACGCCGCTGCCAGCCCAATCTTCGCCAAGTACCCGGCAGTGCTCAAAGACGAACGCATGACCGCGTTCATCTGCGATTACCTGCGCATCATGTCCTCCGGCAACATGGCTCCGCACGAGCTGGAAGGCCTGTTCGACATGGAGCTTTACAGCCTTAAAGAAGACCTTGAGCACCCATCCCACGCGGTGAACGGCATTGCCGACGCCATGCCGGGTTTCGGTATCGTCGCGGCGGTACTGGGTATCGTGGTGACCATGGCGTCCTTGGGCGAAGGCGATCAGAAGTCGATTGGTCTGCACGTGGGTGCGGCACTGGTGGGTACCTTCTTCGGTATTCTCGCGGCCTACGGTTTCTTCGGCCCGTTGGCGCACTCGTTGGCTCACGATGCCAAGGAAGAGCTGAATGTCTACGAAGCCATCAAAGCCTCGCTCGTGGCTTCGGCATCCGGCATGCCGCCATCGCTGGCGGTGGAGTTCGGTCGCAAGGTTCTGTACCCGGCTCACCGTCCAAGCTTTGCCGAGCTGGAACAAGCCGTTCGCGGTCGCTAAGTCATGGAAAATAATCAGCCGATTATCATCAAGCGCGTCAAGCGCATAGCCGGCGGGCATCACGGCGGGGCGTGGAAAATCGCCTTTGCCGATTTCGCCACGGCGATGATGGCGTTCTTCCTGGTGTTGTGGCTGCTGTCCACCGCAACGCCTGAGCAGAAGATCGCCATCGCCGGCTATTTCAAAGACCCGGTCGGCTTCTCCGAAAGCGGCACGCCGTACATCATCGATCTGGGCGGTACGCCTACCCTGGCGCCGGAAAACACTCTTAACCCTGAAGTGAAATCCCAGCCGCAACCGGACAAAGTCACGGTCGATGCCGAGCAAGTCGAAGGCATGGCCGAGATGGTCGAGAAGGAACGCCTGGAACTGCTCCTGCAAGAATTGCAGAACAAGGTCGACGAGAACCCGCAACTGCAGAAGTTCAAGGACCAGATCCTCTTCGAGATTACGCCGAACGGCTTGCGCATCCAGATCATGGACGCTGAGAACCGGCCGATGTTCGACTCGGGTTCTGCACGTTTGAAGCCGTACTTCGAAGACATCCTGCTGGCCATGGCCGACACCATCAAAGCGGTGCCGAACAAGATCAGCATCAGCGGTCACACCGATGCCAAGCCTTATATCGGCAGCGGCGATTACGGCAACTGGGAGCTTTCGGCCAACCGTGCCAACGCCGCCCGCCGTGCATTGATTGCCGGTAGCTATCCGGATGCGCAAGTGGCGCGGGTTGTGGGTTACGCCTCGTCGGCACTGTTCGACCGGGAAAACCCGTTCAACCCGGTCAACCGTCGCATCGACATCGTGGTGCTGACCAAGAAGGCCCAGGCCGCCATCGAAGGCGCGCAGGGCGCCGATCCGGCGAAACCGGCTGAGCAAGGACCGAGCGGTGCTGCTCCGGCAACACCGGTCGATCCGAATGCGCTGCCGGCAGATCAGCAACCGGTGCCTGCGCACGAGTTGCGCGAGCGCCTGAACCTGTTCGACGACGCGGCACCCAAACCGGCCCAGCCGGGAAGTGCGCCGCCAGCGCCACCGGCCACTGCACCGGCTCCCGCGCCGAAGCAGTGACCTACAAAAAGCCACGGTTACCGTGGCTTTTTTGTATCTGCCTGCGTCGCATTGACCAGTCGCAGTTTTCGCAATCACGGAAGATCAGTTATGGAAAGACTCAAAGCCTATTTTCAGCGGCACGGCAACGCACCCTTCAAGTTTGGTGAAGGGCGGGTCAGTGGCTATATCTCGGCCACGCTGGGGCTGTTGAGCCTGCTGGCGGTGTTCTGCTTCCTGTTCCCTGAATGGCTGACCACCGCTGAACTGCGCAAGGTCTACGACGAGCAATTCGCCCGCACCACACTGTTGCTCGGGCTGGTGCTGTCGTTCAGCCTCGGCACCCTGAATATCCTGCTCAACAAACGCAAACGTCTGGGGATCACCGGGCTGGTCGCTTCAGGCCTGGCGGTATTTCTCGGTGGCACCAATGTGCAAGTCAGCGAAATCGGGCAGACCCCATACTCGCTGGGGTTGGACTGGTTTGTCCTGGCGCTGCTGGTGTCGGCCATCGTGTTTATTCCGCTGGAAAAGCTCTACTCCAAAGACCCCGAGCAAAACATCCTGCGGCCTCACTGGCGCACCGACCTGACCTACTTTTTCGTCAGCCACATGCTGGTGCAGTTCATCCTGATCTTCATCACCGCCTCGTCGAGTTACATCGCCGGTTGGGCAGTGTCGCCGGGCTTTCAGGCCAGCGTGCAAAGCCTGCCGTTGGTGGTGCAGTTCCTGCTCGCGGTGCTGGTGGCGGATCTCGGTCAGTATTGGCTGCATCGGCTGTACCACGTGGTGCCTTTTCTCTGGCGCCTTCACGCCGTGCATCACTCCAGCACGCACATGGACTGGCTCGCCGGTTCGCGCGTGCACTTCATCGAAATCCTGCTGACCCGCACCGGCGTACTGGTGCCGCTGATGCTGCTAGGCTTCGCGCCGCAAGCGTTGAATGCCTATGTGATTCTGGTCGGCGTCCAGGCCGTGCTGGCTCACGCCAACGTGCGAATCAATGGCGGCTGGCTGAATTACCTGATCGTCCTGCCGCGTTACCACCACTGGCACCACGCGCGGCACAAGGACTACATCTACAAGAACTACGCGATTCACACGCCGTTAGTGGACATGCTGTTCGGCACCTTCAAGCTGCCGCCGAAAGAGTGGCCGGTGCGTTATGGCGTGTTTGGCAAGGAATTGCCGGGCGGGATTGTGCAGCAGCATCTTTATGCGTTTAAGAAGCCTGAGCCGAAGTAAGGCCTGGCGGATATGAAAAGCCCCGAATCATCGGGGCTTTTTTTCGTCTTTGGTTTGCCGGGTGGTCAGTAACCGTTTTCCGGCAAACTGGCGATGATCGAGCGGTAGCTGTTCATCCGTTGCTGCTGCACGCGGCCATCTTCAAGGGCCTTGAGCAGTGCGCAACCCGGTTCGCGATCATGCTTGCAGTCGCGGAAGCGGCAGGTGCCCAGCAGGTCGTTGAACTCGATGAAACCGGCTTCGACGTCGGCGCGGCTGACGTGGCCGAGGCCGAACTCGCGGATGCCCGGGGAGTCGATCAGTTCGCCGCCGCCCGGGAAGTGGAACAGCCGTGCGGTGGTCGTCGTGTGCGTGCCCTGACCGGACAGTTCGGACAACGGCCCGACGCGGGTTTCCACCTCAGGCAACAAGCTGTTGACCAGCGACGACTTGCCGACACCGGACTGGCCAACGAACACGCTGATGCGTCCGTCGAGTTGCTGTTGCAGCTGTTCCATGCCATTGCCGTGGTGCGCCGAGACCTCCAGCACCGGATAGCCCAGCGTGCGGTAAACGGCCAGCAGGGCGTTGAGTGCCGGGGCGTTCTGCTCGTCGATCAGATCGAATTTGTTCAGCAGCAACAGCGGACGGATGCCGGCGTGTTCGGCGGCTACGAGGTAGCGGTCGATCAGGTTGGCGTGCGGCTCTGGCAGCGGGGCGAAGACGATGACGATCATGTCGACGTTAGCGGCCACTGGCTTGAGCTGACCACGACTGTCCGGGCGGCACAGTTCGGTGGTGCGCGGCAATTGCGCGACGATCACACCGATACCCTGGTTGCCGGCACGCCAGACCACCTGGTCGCCGGTCACCAGCGCTGGCAGGTTGGCGCGCAAGTGGCAACGGAACACTTGGCCGGCGAGTTCGCCGTCCTTGGCCTCGACCTCGACCTGCACACCGAAGTGGGCAATCACCAGGCCGTGTTGCTCAGGGCCAAGGTCGCCGCCCTCCAATGCTTCGACAGCAGAGGACTCGCGTTTGGCGGCGCGTGCGGCGCGCTCGCCTTGAATCTTTTCGATGCGCCAGTTTTGACGACGATTGAGTTGGCGTTTGGCCATGGGTGTTCCGTCTGAAGAATGCAGCGATTAGGTAAAACGGCCGCGAGTTTAGCACGCCCGGCCACCGGCCTAGGCTAAACTGCGCAGCATTGCCTAGGAGCCGAAATATGCAAAACCCGCAGAACTTGATCTGGATCGACCTGGAAATGACCGGTCTTGATCCGGATAACGACGTCATCATCGAAATGGCCACCATTGTCACCGACAGTGATCTCAATACCCTGGCCGAAGGCCCGGTGATCGCCATTCATCACAGCGACGAAGTGCTTGCGCGCATGGATGAGTGGAACACTCGCACCCACGGCAACTCCGGCCTGACCCAACGCGTGCGCGACAGCCGCATCACAATGGCCGAAGCCGAAGCCGAAACCATCGCGTTTCTGGAAAAGTGGGTGCCGAAGGGCAAGTCGCCGATCTGTGGCAACAGCATCTGCCAGGATCGCCGCTTCCTCTATACCCATATGAAGGCGCTGGAAAGCTACTTCCACTACCGCAACCTCGATGTGTCGACGCTTAAAGAGCTGGCCGCACGCTGGGCACCGGACGTACGCGACAGCTTCAAGAAGGGCAGCACGCATCTGGCACTGGATGACATTCGCGAATCGATTGCCGAACTGCAGCACTACCGTAAGCACTTCATCAAGTTCTGATTTCGCTTGGCGGGTTTTTGTAGCGCGTTTTCTCGCCCTCTTTTGGTGCCGTACCGAAATGGCTAGACTGCGCGCCTTCCTGCCAGGATCGCCACCATGCTGCTGATGCTCTATCTGATCGCCATTACCGCTGAAGCCATGACTGGCGCCCTGTCCGCAGGCCGGCGCGGCATGGACTGGTTCGGGGTGGTGCTGATTGCCTGCGTCACGGCACTGGGCGGCGGTTCGGTGCGTGACGTGCTGCTCGGGCATTACCCGCTGACCTGGGTCAAACACCCGGAATATCTGGTGCTGACTTCCGTCGCGGCGATGTTCACGGTATTCACCGCACGCTGGATGCGGCATCTGCGCTCGCTGTTCCTGGTGCTCGACGCCGTAGGTCTGGTGGCGTTTACCCTGATCGGCTGCATGACTGCCCTGGAAATGGGCCACGGCATGTTGGTGGCGTCTGTCAGTGGCGTGATCACCGGGGTGTTTGGCGGCATCCTTCGCGACATTTTCTGCAACGACATCCCGCTGATCTTCCGTCGTGAACTGTACGCGAGCGTTTCGTTCGCCGCCGCATGGTGCTACATGCTGTGCCTGTATCTGAACGTGCCGGGCGAACAGGCGATTCTGATCACGCTGTTTGGCGGCTTCTTGTTACGTTTGTTGGCAATCCGTTTCCATTGGGAAATGCCCAAGTTTGTTTATAACGACGAGCATTGAAATTTAATTCGTACAATATGTTCGCTGTGCGAAGTTGGCTTGCGTGTCGCCAGCGACTTATATGTGCATGTTTCTTACATTTTTCGCTTTGCTGCTGATTTGATTGGCGTGTTATTTATTTTTCGGCATTTGGTTTAATGCTGGTCTTCTGAATTATCACGAAATCAAAGGAGTTGATTCATGAGTGAAAACATGGGCGATGCACAGGGTCAGTCTAATCATTCGCAAACATTCGATAGTGTGACCCGTTTCAATGTGAAGTTTGATGCTGGCGACACCTCACGAAGTAAAGTGCTATACGGCAATGGCCGGATGCAGGTCAAGGTCCAAGTGGTGGTCTCCGGGGCGGATATAAATGGTAATGCCGTGCACGTGCCGTCTGAAGTAATGAACAGTATTGAGCTTATTCATTACGGTACTGGCAAGCGCCTGCGCGATGGTTGGAGCGCAAATACTGAACAAGGGCGATTTACGCTTGAGGCGCAAACGTCATTCGCCCCGATGGTGGCCTCCGACGATGACGCAGACGAGGATGCCGTTCATCCTCAGGTGCGTTCCTTCTGGGTTTCGTCGGCCACCCCAGGAACTACTCAGATCGCTGCACGCCTTACGCTGGGCGGAATTACGATTCGCAGCAACGGGAGCAGTCTTTCCAGTGTTCATGACAGCAGCGTGACCCTGGAAGCGCAGCAGCCACTGGCTTACTCCATTGAGCAATTCCGATGGGTCCCGGTCAGGCGAGGCAATGAAGAGCCGGGGAATCGCATTTGGAACCATTACTTGGGCTTGTATCCGCAAGGTCAGCAAACCAGGCTGGTCGACTGGATTGCCGATGGTGTTGCAGATGACGGTTACTTTGTCTCAGGCAACAAGCTCCGAGAAAAACAAACCAATTATCTTGAAGGTATTTTGATTCGCCCCGAAAAAAGCGAGGTCGCCGTGTCTTTGCCATACAACGGCAGCGTTCTTGCTTATCGCCATTATGCTGATGCGATAACATCCGACTCAAAGTATTACAAGGTAAGGGTCAATGATCGGGACGGAGAGCTGACCGTGGTGCAAGCGATGTCTGAGTATTCGACTCTTTCGCCAGCTTCAAGGCAGGGCGGTGTTTTTCATTTTCGCGCCATTGATCAATATGGCACTGAACATAAGCTGGCTATTCACACGGTTTTTTCCAGGCTTACCCTTACCGTGGAGCGAGGTTGAATGCGCGGTCTCTCTGCGTGTGCGCAATGTAATGTGGTAGCTATATATATCCTCATGTAAAACACAGCGCTGTAAGCTGTAACTTCATCAAGCGATGATGTTATCGCTGTTCCTGCCGTTACACCTGTTTAACACGTTGGCTGGCCCTTGGGTGCTGCGGGGCCAGCATCAGCTCACACTCAAGGATGAGAATATATGGCTGGCAAGCCGCCAAAGGTCAAACCTGTTCCTGCCCCAAACAAAACCCCCGATTTCAGCGCGGATGGCTCACATCGGCCACTGTCCTCTTTTCCAGAAATACCGCATCTACTGCCACTGCAACGCCTGGAATCGTTGCCCTCTTCCTATCGGCCAGGTTTGGTCGCAGAGAGGCCTCCGGTCAGTGTGAGCGCGAGCCCGATGTCTTCCGCGAGCGATAAACTTGCGATGCTTGCCGCGGCCTCCTCGCTGGAAGATTACTGGATACCCACACCCAAAAGCCTCGGCGAGGCTGATGCGCAGGGCATCCAGATGTTCAAGCACCGTCAGTATGTGGCCGTATCCGACGAGCATTTCGTGCAAGTGGTTCTGGACGCCGAGAGTGGTCTGTTTCGCGCCACGCTGGCCAGAGAGCTGAATCCTTCTGGCCCGCTACTGAAGCAGGACATCGGGAGCGGGTTCTGGCTCCCGCTGCACAGCAACTATTCACGTGATCACCTTGCAATATTCAGTTCGCTACGGGGACGAACGGCAGAACTGTTTCACCGCATGGGGCATTCGGTGGATGTTTTTTCCGAAGTAACGATTACCCGCATTCTTGCGGTGAGTGGCATGGATGAAATGCTGGCGAGCGATTCCCCTATAAGCTCGCGATCCCTCGCCTTGCTGCAGGACGCCCTCAGGCGCTTCAGCCTCGATCAGAAAATCCAGACGTCCATCACACAACTGCAACATCCCGACCCGTTGGTGCGCGCCCAGGTCGATCCCGATTTGCAGGCTCTGCTGCAGGTGCGCGAAGGCGATCCTGCGGGACGCCGTGTTCAACGGGCTCGCACCGTGCTCTTTCAGAATCATGAGCGCGCGTTCGAACTCGACTGTGATGAATACACGTTGCAGATGCGGCGGATCTTTCCTGACCTGCCCAAAATGGTGGCCCAGGCGTTGTGGCGCGATGCAAGCGCCGCTGATCGTCTGCATATGCACAATCAATCGGGAATGCCACGGCGAATGGCAGAAGAGGCGCTGCTGTCTCTGCGCGATGTTCGTCTGGCGAGAGCTTGCGAAGGGATATATCTGGATTCGATCTCCAGCCCGGACAGTGACCGACTGGCGTTGCATATGATCGGGCGCCTTGCAGGGTGGTCGCCAAAAGTTCATATCGAGATTCGTCAGGGCGGGGCGGACGGGGAAGCCTTGACCGCCATAGGCGATGTTCGGACTCCGTTCCATCACATACTGGTACGGCAGGACGCAGGCTACGTCATCAACAGCCCCGAAGGTTCATCGTATAAAGGTGTGAGCGATCTGTATTCGGCGGTCTGGTTCCTGTTGCTGCCCGTACAGCGTCAGGCGCTCGGTATATCGGAGGGAGGAGGGCAAGCACTCCAGCAATTGATTCGTGCACAGCCGTTACCGTCGCGCCAGGTCGTGAGCGAAATGCTGGGGTTGGTGCCGCTTCCGGTTACTGTCGATCCTGTCGCCGCTCAATACAGCCAAGCGGGACAGTTGCGAGGCGGAGCCGATAACAACCCGACATCGGCCAAGTCCGTTGTTGACCGCGTAGGTGATCTTTATCCGCAGCTTTCGAGTGAGGAGGTATCGACGTTTATCAACGAGCGTTTGAAAGGTGATCCATCCGGTGTAATGACTCGCTTGGAAAAAGAGTTCGCGACGTTGCGTAATGAATTGGCGATATGGAGTGCCGATGAACCGTCATCTCGTTCGGAATCGTCGGGACAGGGCAGTGCGCCAACACCCGCCGAGCGACGCCAGGCTCGCGAGCAATTCAGCGCAAAGCTGCAAGATATCTGGCAGCGCAAGTCGGTGTCGAGATGGGGGTACGGTGACTATCATTTTTCTTACGACGTCGATTTTTCTGGTGAGTTACCAAGGCTATCCGCCAGATTCGAGTATGTGACAGAGTTAATACTAACCGCACAGAAACCGGGCACACGGATAGGCGCGTTCCTTGACAGTTTTCCCAATGTTCAATATTTGATGGTGACCGGTTTAAAAATGGAGGAGTTCCCGTTAGGGGTCTTTCAAATGCGCGAGTTGCGTCAACTCACGCTGGATAAGTGCTCGCTCAGACTTTCTGAGATAACGGCTGAAGGGCTGTCAAGAATGGAAACCCTTACATTGTTGAACCTGGCACACAATCCTCTGACAGTTTCTCCGCATGTAGGCTTCATGCCGGATTTAACGGAATTGATGCTCTATGACGCCAATCTGTCCAGCGTTCCTTCAGGAATAGATATGCTGAAAGAGCTACAGGTGTTGGCGTTACAGAACAATGATATTAAAGATGTGGGGGATGAGTTGTTCGATATCCCGGATACACAGGATCTGTTCGTTGGTCTGGTGAATAATCCCTTGAGTAACGCGTCGAGGCAGCGGATTACCGAGTATCTGGAGTATTCCAGCATGGATCGGAAAATAGAAATTCAAATGGATGAGCCAGTTTCAGACGTAGAGTACGAGAGTGAATCCTCGGAAAGCGGTTTCTCCACAGGTTCAGACAGTGACTGAATGTTGATGGACGTAACGGGTTTATTGTTTGTCTAACATAAATTGATAAGTATAAATAACGCGGCGGCTCCCCTTCTGCTTTCCGCTCCATGGCGATCAGGAGGGGAGGAGCATCATGTGATGCCGGAATCAAAGGCCCAAAGCGAGCGGTTTTGCGTTTTGTAACATGAATTCAGCAGTTTTTGATTGTTTGATGATTTGTGTAGGTTGTCGGTTTTGATGTTCAAGTATTTCCTCGGCTTTGCCTCTTAATAATTTGTCGAATGTCCCGGCTTTTATTGTTTTTTTAGTCGTGCGTCAATACTTCGACGTGCTCTGAGAGGGGCGAGAATTATTAATTGGTCAGGGGTTATTTTATGTTTGATGAGCAGCTTAGTGTGTCCCGTATCGAGGTTAAACTCGACTCTGCAAGGTCTGGTCAACATAAGGTTCTTTACGCCAACGGTAGAATGCAAGTGCGCGTGTTGGTGCTTTTGCACGGAGTCGATAACAGTGGAGACGGCGCGTCACTGTATGGACATCCCGCCTTGCAGTCACTGCGGTTGATTGCCTATAACGGCGCTCGGCCTCTGGAAGGAGACTGGGGTGTATCGGTGCATGAAAATCGGTATGCCCACGAAATGTCGGGTGGGGCGCCGCGGGTTACAGAAATATCGCGTGTTAAGGACAATCGGATAAGTGACGATGCTGATCCGGTGCAGGTTTTTGAGTTTTGGGTTTCCGCCTCCAGGCCTGGAGTCATGGAAGTGGCTGCCGAAATCATCATGGCCGAGGAGGTATTGCGAAGTAACGGAGTTGGCTTTGACAGCAGTGTTACGCTAGAAGCGATTCCACCGAGAGAGTATCCGCTGAGCAGTTTCTCGTTGAGCAAGTACGATGAGAAACAGCAGAGAGCCACGTATGACTGGGTCCAGCATTATCATATTGGTCTACACGCAGAGGGCCGGCAGATTCACCTCCTCGACTGGTACAGCAGTGAAGTAAAACTTGACCCTTATGATTCGGAAAATTCGGTGCAGGTGTATGTGTCCGGAAATATCCCTGGCACACGGGATGGTCGCAGAAATTTTTATGGGTATATGGCGCCGATTTATGGGCTGAAAACAACCTTTCGCAGCCCTCTCGGCTACATAACCGTACCTATTAATAAAGTGCCTGGGCAGTTGACACTTGTGCAGTATATTTCCGCTGATCTGCAAGTGGCGCCGGCCAATGAAAGCGCATTCGAGTTTGCAGTGATTGATGAATTCGGTTCGGAGCACAGGCTTTGTATCGATGGTGATAAAGAACAGCGCACGTTTATTCTGGATGAATCCAGGCGATCAATGAAAAAACTTATCTGATTTTGACATGTGGTTAGCGGTTTTTTTTGCTCGCCAGCCTGATCTGCCAATATCTGAATTTGGAAATAAAGGACGCTTTTCAATGGTAAGTAATTCATCTTCCGCTGTTCATTCAAATGCTTTCAATTTCGGTGAGTTCGTTTCCGGAGGCGTTGATCCTCGCACGGGCATATATACATGTGCCTTTTCGTTGGGGAAGTTGTACTCGGCGGATCTCAATGGTCCTGAATTTGCACTTTCAATGGGATTTAATCCGCTCAATCAGGTGGATGCCGGTTTCGGCCTTGGATGGTCTTTGACCATGACGCATTACAACTTGCGCAGCAAAGTCATGACGCTGTCCAACGGTGAGCGATACAAGGCTGTCGAGACGTCTACCGGCCTGAAGTTCAAGGAAATGAAACTGCAAACCGCCAAGGTATTGGTGACCGGGACAGGCCGCTATGAGGTCCAATACAAGGATGGGCGCCGTGAGTTACTGAAAGTTCAGGCGGGCACTCAGATTGCCGTAGCGGAAACAATTTTCGCGGCGAACGGTGTGAGCATCACGCTGAAGCATAAACTGTTCAATCAGTTTCCCATGTTGACGGAAGTCTCTGACGCCAAGAGCTGCCTGTTGAAAATTACACGCAATGCAGGTCAAGTGACATTGACCCGGCATCCCGATACGCCGTCCAGTTCCGACTACAAGTTGATCTTGAAAAACAGTCGGGTGACGGCAATCGAGCTTCCGCTCGGCAAGGGCTGGGAGCTGGAATATGAAGTCATTGATGAGGCCAGCTATTTGCGCCGCGTCGTCAACCCCTTGCGCGGCGTAGAAATCATTCGCTACAAGCGGCAAGGTCACCGCTTCGTAAACGGCGTGGAACAGACGCTGCCGTTTGTCATCGCTCACGATGTTTACCCGGGGCGTCGCCAGGCCAGGCTCTGCAAGATATACACGTATTCCGACCATAACTTTCTCGGGCAGGGTCTCATCCCGGCCAAGGACGAAGACGGAGATCCTCTTTACCTGGCGCCCAGTCACTACGTCTATACCTCGGACGAGAAATTGGTGGTCAACGGTAAGGTTCACACCCGGATTAATCGCACCTACAACAAATTCCATTTGCTGGTCGCAGAAGTTACAACATGCGGCGATGCCCAGACCACAACCACCACCGAATATCATTGTTCCGTCGCAAGGCCATCCAATGAACAGCCGGCTCAGTTCCGCATGCCCAAGGTTCAGAAGGTGACGTATCTCGATCGGGGCACCCAAAAGTCGCGCGAGGAAACCACCGTCACTGAGTTCGACGGCGAAGGCAACTTGCTCAAGTATGTCGAGCCGAGTGGGGTGACGACCGTGTCGGAATTTTATCCGGCAAGCGGTGGGGACAACTGCCCAAAGGATCCGCTGGGTTTTATCAGGTTCCAGAAAAAGAGGACTGTTACCGCTGCTGCAGCAGGTGGAAACTCGACTGTCACGTATTACGACTATGCGCTGCATCCCGCGTTGAAAGGTGCGGAACTGGCATCCGTGTTACCGGTTGAGGAGCGTTATTTCGAGCTCGTGGAGGGGGTTGAGGTCCTGCGCTCGAGAACCGCAACGCATTACCTGAATACGCCAATGGACCCGCTCAAGCACGGGGCCATGAAAGAGCAAAGCATCACCCGTAACGATAAAAAGACTTGTACGGAATTTTCCTATGAGCTTGAGGACGCCGGGCTGCGAGTGAAGTCCAGCACACGTGGGTTTGATGGCTCGTTGCAGACCAGCGAGAAAGTGCTCTCGACGCTGAGCGGATTACCGTTGTCAGAAGTCGGTGTCGATGGCGAGCAGATCGAATATGAATACGACGCGATCGGCCGGGCAGTGTGCAAAACAGTTGCCCGCGGTACTCCTTACGCAGCCTCTACCAAGTGGGCCTATATCGCAGCCACCATTCAGCAGCCGGCCACGATGGTGACCATTGACCCCGCCGGCTGTGAACAAAGAGTGACCTATGACGGCCTGGAACGGGTGGTTACCGTTCAGGAACAGGACTGTGACTATCCGGATGAGGATGGGCTCATTCAGTTTCGCACCCTCTATTCCGCCATTCATGATTCGGCGGGTCACAAGGTAAACGTAACGCTGACCGATTGGCGCGATGGCAAGCCTTATCCGGTCATCACTCGCTACGAATTCGATAACTGGGGGCAGGTCAGCAAGACGCTCCATGCCGATGGGCGTATCGAACACAGCGAGGCCGATCCGGTCGCTCGCCAGCAAACGAGTTGGCTTCAGGGAATGGGCAAGACAGTTACCCTCGCCAACGAGTTTGGTAAACCACTGAGTGTCGAGAGCTTCAATCTGAAGAATAAGAGCCTCGGCAAAACCGTTTACACCTATGACGGATTGGGGCGCACAACCAGCCAGACCGATCCGGTCGGCAATACCACTCGATATGGGTACGACGTTTTTGACCGGATGATCCGTAGTGTCCTGCCCGGCGCCAGCGAAGTGGTAACCGACTACGCCGATCACACTGATGAAGCGCTGCCGGTCTGCACCCGGGTTAATAGCAGAGTGTTGGGCCGGCAGGTGTATGACGGTTTGAATCGCCTGACGAAAAGTACCGTGGGCGGACGCGAGTCCGAGGCCGGATATGAAGCGGGGTTCAGTCAGCCGCAGTGGTGCAAGAGCGCCGATGGCAAGAAAACCGAATTTACTTATGTACGAGCTCTGGGCGGTTTACTGACTGAACGCAAGGTGGGGGAATTGCTCACGACCATGACTTACGACCCCGTCAACGGGCATCCCTTGACCTGCACCGAAAACAGCAGAGAGCGTCGTTTTACGTATTACCCTTCCGGGCGCATCAAATCCGAAACGACTACCTACGGCGATGTCAGCAAAGCAACTTCTTCTACCTATTCTTTAGAGGGGCGACCGCTCATCTATGTCGATGTACTCGGATCCGAGCATAGATCCGAATACGATGACCACGGCCGCTTGTTATCGACTTTGCAGGGTTCGCTGAAAACCGAATTCCACTACAACATCCAAACAGGGATGCTGGAATGGACGAAGACCGAAGAGACTTCGATCAAGCGTCAAATGATCACTCGGTTTGCCTATGATGATATCGGTCGTGAAACCCTCCGTACTTTCGAGGTCAAGGGCCAGCCCGACCAGACGCTGGCGTCGACTTATACGCTCGCTGGCAAACTGTCGCGCAAAGTGTCCATGCGCGGCACACAAGTGTTGCGCGATGAACAATTTGTTTACGACGTGCGTGGGCGTCTGATCCAGTACGACTGTGCCGGAACCCAAAAACCCTTGGATCCTTACGGCAAAGAGATAGTCCAGCAGACGTTTACATTCGATGCACTGGACAACCTTCTCACCGTACAAACCCGGTTCCCGCTGGGTGTGAATCTGACCACGTTCAGTTATGAAAATCCGGACCCCGCGCAGCTCAGCGCAGTCAAGCATTCCCATGTCGACTATCCACCGGCAGTGACCCTGGAATACGACGCCAACGGCAGGATGATCAAGGATGATCAGGCGCGAACCCTGACCTATGACGCGTTCGGACGTCTCGAGCAACTGGCTGGCGCAGGAGGTTCAGTCATCCGCGGCTACCATTACGACGGTTTCGATCACCTGGTTGAACTGTCGCAACCGGATACGGCAACGGCGCAGCGTTATTACTACGAAGGCCGGGTCACCAATGAGGTTCGTGGTAAAGATTCATCCAGCGTCGTGCGGCACGGTGGATTGCTTGTAGGGCAGCAGCAGCTCGGATTGAACGCCGGCGCGCAACTGTTCGGCACCGATCAGCAGCAAAGTGTATTGGCAGAGCTGGGTGAGGGGCAGCTGACCGATTGCGCTTACAGCCCTTACGGGCATCGTCCTGCCGAGGGTGGTTTGTTCAGTCTGGCGGGGTTCAACGGCGAGCAACTGGACCGGGCGACCGGCCTTTATCTGCTGGGCAACGGTTATCGAGCCTATAGCCCGACACTGATGCGTTTTCTCAGCCCCGATAGCATGAGTCCATTTGGTGGGGGCGGATTGAATGCCTACGCTTATTGCCTGGGCGATCCTGTCAATCGTGTTGACCCTACGGGGCATATATCCTGGCAATTGATCCTGGGAGTCGGACTCAGTGTCCTGGGGATTGTTGCCAGCGTGCTCTCGGCGGGCGCCACAACGCCATGGGCGGTGGCGGCGTTGGGTCTGACCGTTGCTTCAGGTTTGACGGGAATCGCCAGCGAATTGGTCAGTCACTATGCACCGGATTCTTCAGCAGGAGAGCTATTGGGGTGGATCAGTGTCGGTCTTGGCCTGGCTTCGCTCGGTACAGGTCTGGCGGCCGGCGCCAAAGCTGCTGTGAATGGAGCCAGAAAGCTGGCTTCAGCGTTTCAACCAGGGCTCAGTGGACGGGGGGCGGGCAAAGCTTTTGCCAAAGGACGAGGAGCCAAGGCTGCGGCCAAAAAAGCCAGCGCGCCGGTTCAGGAGGAGATCGATACGAAATGGACACTCGTCAAGACCTACGAAAAAAATGGTCGGAACTACATCGAGGTAGCGGGTAAAGAAGACTTGAAGAAAAAAGCTGAGTTCTTCATGAAGGAAATTTCAGAGGGAAAACCTCCGAGCATGGCCGCCCAGCTAGCGGAAGGCCGTTACGAGCCAATGCACGGTTCATCCAGCTCGACGATGAAGGGAATGCATTTTTACTTGGGCGGGGGAGATCGCGTGTATCTGGTGGAGAACTCCAAGGACAGGATTGCAGACATCATCCAGTTGGGCGGCCACCTTAAAAAATCCAAGTGACAGGTATAAACACACGACCAGGCAGCACCAAGCCAGAACCAAGAGTACTCAAGGGCAAGATCATGATTTGAGCTCTTTGCTGGCCAGTTTCGCGTGCGCAGGTCGGGAGTGCTGTTCCAGCGCCCACTCCACATGCTCTCTAACCAACGCTGACGGATAATCCCGTCGCGCCTTCAACGCTTCCAGCACCGGGATCGTTGAAGGCGCATTGCCCAGCCCCACCGCCAGATTCCTCAACCAGCGCTCATACCCCGCTCGCCGCAACGGTGAACCTTCGGTGCTGCTCAAGAATTTCTCTTCATCCCACAAAAACAGCTCGGCCAGTTCGGCGTTGTCGAGGTTGTGCCGTGGCTTGAAGTCGGTTTCGCCAGACGGCCGCGCGAAGCGGTTCCACGGGCAGACTATCTGGCAGTCATCGCAGCCGAAGACGCGATTGCCGATCAGCGGACGCAGTTCTTCAGGGATGGCATTTTTGAGCTCGATGGTCAGATAGGAAATGCAGCGCCGCGCATCCAGCACATAAGGACCGACGAAGGCGTTGGTCGGGCAGATATCCAGGCACGCCGTGCAGCGACCGCAATGTTCGGTGCTGTGCGGTTCATCCACCGGCAGCGGCAGGTCGACGAACAGTTCGCTCAGAAAGAAGTAACTGCCGGCTTTGCGGTTCAACACCAGGGTGTTTTTGCCGATCCAGCCCAGCCCGGCCTGCTCGGCGATGGCTTTTTCCAGCACCGGAGCGCTGTCGACGAAGGCGCGGAAGCCAAACGGGCCAATCTCGGCTTGTATCTTGTCCGCTAATTGTTGAACGCGTTTACGGATCAATTTGTGGTAATCGCGGCCCAAGGCATAACGCGACACGTACGCTTTTTCCGGTTGGGCCAGACGTTTGGCCATCTCGGTGTCGCCCGGCAGGTAGTCCATGCGCAGGGAAACCACGCGCAACGTACCGGGTACCAGCTCTTCCGGATGCGAACGTTTGCTGCCGTGGGCACCCATGTAGTCCATTTCGCCGTGGTAGCCAGCTTCGAGCCAGCGCGCCAGGTGCTGCTCATGCTCTGCCAGATCCAGGCCACTGATGCCGACTTGCTGAAAGCCCAGCTCGCGGCCCCAATCCTTGATCGATTGGGCGAGGGCGGGCAGGTCTGTAGTGATGGCGGACATGAGGCGAGAGAAACCGGAGCTGAGGTGCGTATAATTCTGCCAGACATCGGAGCCCGAATACGCATGCCGCACACGAAAGATGAATTACCCGACGCGCTGTACTGCGCCGCTCAGGTGCGCGAACTCGACGCACGGCTGATTGCTGCCGGCACGCCGGGCTTCGAATTGATGCAGCGCGCCGCACATGCGACCTGGCGGGCGCTGGTCCGACAATGGCCTTCAGCGACCGAACTGACGGTGCTCGCCGGCCATGGCAACAATGCCGGTGACGGTTATCTGGTAGCGGTTCTCGCTCAACGCGCGGGCTGGCAAGTTCAGGTGTTGGCCGTCGGTGATCCGCAGCGCTTGCAGGGCGACGCAGCATTGGCCCATGCCGAGGCGGTGACCGAAGGCGTGGCGATACAGGGCTGGAACCCCCTGAGCCCATTACGCGGCATCATCGTCGATGCCTTGCTTGGCACCGGCCTCACCGGTGAGGTTCGCGAGCCATATGCCAGTGCCATCAGGGCGATCAATGCCAGCGGTTTGCCGGTAACGGCGGTGGATATTCCTTCCGGACTGTCCGCTGATACCGGGCATGTGCTCGGTGCCGCAGTTCGCGCCGACCTCACCGTCACCTTCATTGGGCTGAAAATCGGTCTGTTCACCGGCGATGCTGCGGATCACATCGGCTATCTGGCATTTAATGATTTGCACGCCACGACCGAAATCTATCGTGACATTCCTGTCAGCGCTCGACGCCTCAATGCGGCTAATCTGCCGCGTCTGGCCGCACGTGCGCAGGCCGCGCACAAAGGGCGATTCGGGCATTTGTTGTTGATCGGTGGCGATCACGGTTTCGGCGGGGCGATTCTGCTCAGCACCGAAAGCGCACTGCGCAGCGGGGCGGGCATGGTTTCGCTGGCAACGCGACCGGAGCACGTGTCGGCGGCGCTGACGCGGGTTCCGGAAGTGATGGCGCTAGGGGTTTCATCGGCCAATCAATTGATGAGTCTGCTGGAAAAAGTGTCAGTGCTGGTCGTCGGGCCGGGGCTTGGACAGGCGAGTTGGGGGCGGGCGCTGTTGTCTGCCGCCGTCAACGCGCCGTTGCCACAAGTGTGGGACGCCGATGCATTGAATCTGCTGGCCAGCGGATTCGTCAGCCTGCCCAAGGATTGCGTGATCACTCCGCATCCGGGCGAAGCGGCGCGTTTGCTGGGGATCAGTACTGCTGAAGTACAGGCGGATCGCCCGGCGGCCGCTTTGGCTTTGAGCAAAAAACATACAGCAGTGGTGGTGCTGAAAGGCGCCGGCAGTTTGATTGCGCATCCCGATGGGCGTCTGGCGTTGTGTCACCAGGGCCATCCGGCCATGGCCACCGCTGGGCTCGGCGATGTACTGGCAGGCTTGACCGGCGCACTGTTGGCGCAAGGCATGGACGGTTTCGATGCCGCCTGTCTGGCGGTCTGGCTGCACGCCAATGCCGGGATGCAACAAGGGAAATTCGGCCGTGGGCTGGCGGCCAGTGATTTGATTCCAGTCATTCGTCAGTTGTTGGAGGAGCATGCACCGTGTCTGAAGTAACCCTGTACCTGGCCGATGAACAGGCCATGAGCGACTTTGGCGCACGGATCGCCCGGGTGACCCAGGGCCACGGCCTTATTTTCCTCGAGGGCAACCTGGGGATGGGCAAAACCACGCTGTCCCGAGGGATCATTCGTGGGTTGGGGCACGTCGGGGCGGTGAAAAGTCCGACCTTCACCTTGGTCGAACCCTACGAGATTGGCGATATCCGCGCCTTCCACTTTGACCTGTATCGCCTGGTCGATCCGGAAGAGCTGGAGTTTCTCGGCATCCGCGACTATTTCGAAGACGACGCACTGTGCCTGATCGAATGGCCCGATAAAGGTGCAGGCTTTTTGCCAAAGCCGGACCTGACCATTACCATTAGCCCGCAAGACAGCGGGCGTTCGCTGAAAATTTTATCCCAGGGCTCGCGTGGCGAGGCCTGGTGTGCCGCTTTGGCGTTGGAATCCAATTAGATGATGGGGTTAGGTATGCGCTTTCGCGCGTTGGTGGCTGCCGCTGGACTGATATTGATGGCAGTAACCGTCAACGCTGTGGCCGACTCAAAGGTCAACAGCGTGCGCCTGTGGCGGGCGCCGGACAACACGCGACTGGTCTTCGACCTGAGCGGCCCGGTGCAACACAGTGTTTTCACCCTGACCTCACCGGATCGGCTGGTGATCGACATCAACGGCGCCACCCTTGGCGCGCCGCTGAATGTGCAGACCGCGAACACGCCGATCACCGCGATGCGCTCGGCCCAGCGCACGCCGACCGACCTGCGGGTGGTCATCGATCTGAAAAAAGCCGTCACCCCGAAAAGCTTCTCGCTGGCGCCTAACGCGCAGTACGGCAATCGCCTGGTGGTCGATCTGTTCGATAATGCGGCCGACGCGGCGCCGCCGCCTGCGCCAACGCCGCGGGTTGCGACTGTACCGGCCGTGCCGGTCACCCCGACCGAGCCGACAATCAAGCTGCCGCCAGCCCCGGCCGGCAAGCGCGACATTATTGTGGTGATTGACGCCGGCCACGGCGGCGAAGACCCGGGTGCGTCCGGTTCGCGTGGTCAGCGTGAAAAAGACGTGGTGCTGCAAATCGCTCGCGAACTGCAGCGTCAGGTCAACGGCATGAAAGGCTTCCGCGCTGAACTGACCCGCACCGGCGACTACTTCATTCCGTTGCGCGGGCGTACCGAAATTGCCCGCAAAAAGGGCGCCGACCTGTTCGTGTCGATCCACGCCGACGCCGCGCCTTCTGCGGCGGCTTTTGGTGCGTCGGTGTTTGCCCTGTCTGATCGCGGCGCGACGTCGGAGACCGCCCGTTGGCTGGCCGACAGCGAAAACCGTTCCGACTTGATCGGTGGTGCCGGCAACGTCAGCCTCGATGACAAGGACCGCATGCTCGCCGGCGTGTTGCTCGACCTGTCGATGACGGCTTCGCTCACCTCCAGCCTCAACGTCGGTCAGAAAGTTCTGACCAACATCGGCCGCGTCACACCGCTGCACAAACAGCGCGTTGAACAGGCCGGGTTCATGGTGTTGAAGTCGCCGGATATTCCGTCGATCCTGGTTGAAACCGGCTTCATCTCCAATGCCAACGAAGCGAACAAACTCTCGGCGTCGAGCCACCAGCAAGCGCTGGCACGTTCGATCAGCAGCGGCGTGCGCCAGTTCTTCCAGCAGAATCCGCCACCGGGCACCTACATTGCCTGGCTGCGTGATTCCGGCAAGATCGCCCAGGGCCCGCGTGACCACCGTGTCGGCCCGGGTGAAACGCTGGCAATGATCGGCGTGCGCTATCAGGTATCGCCGGCCACATTGCGCAGCGCGAACAACCTGAAAAGCGATGAGCTGAAAGTCGGCCAACACCTGACCATTCCTGGCACCGAACTGGCGTCCAAAGAATGAACGAAGTGCTGAACGCAGCCCGCATCGAACTGCTCAGCCCCCGGCTGGCGAACCAGATCGCCGCCGGTGAGGTGGTCGAGCGCCCGGCGTCGGTGATCAAGGAGCTGCTGGAAAACAGCCTCGACTCCGGCGCCAAGCGCATCGATGTCGATGTCGAGCAGGGCGGCGTCAAGCTGTTGCGAGTCCGCGACGACGGCAGCGGCATCTCCGCCGACGACCTGCCGCTGGCGCTGGCCCGTCACGCCACCAGCAAGATTCGTAATCTGGAAGACCTCGAACAGGTGATGAGCCTGGGCTTTCGCGGTGAGGCACTGGCGTCGATCAGTTCCGTCGCGCGTCTGACCCTGACCTCGCGCACCCGTGACGCCGATCAGGCCTGGCAGGTCGAAACCGAAGGTCGCGACATGGCGCCGCGCGTGCAACCGGCCGCGCACCCGGTCGGCACCTCGGTTGAAGTCCGCGACCTGTTCTTCAACACCCCGGCGCGGCGCAAATTCCTCAAGACCGAAAAAACCGAATTCGATCACCTGCAAGAAGTGATCAAGCGTCTTGCACTGGCGCGTTTCGACGTGGCGTTTCATCTGCGCCACAACGGCAAGACCATTCTCAGCCTGCACGAAGCCCACGATGACGCGGCGCGTGCGCGGCGTGTGGCGGCGATCTGTGGTTCGGGTTTCCTGGAGCAAGCCTTGCCGATCGAGATCGAGCGTAACGGCTTGCACCTGTGGGGCTGGGTCGGTTTGCCGACCTTCAACCGCAGCCAGGCGGACTTGCAGTACTTCTTTGTCAATGGCCGGGCGGTGCGCGACAAGCTCGTGGCCCATGCGGTGCGTCAGGCCTATCGCGACGTCTTGTTCAACGGTCGGCACCCGACGTTTGCGCTGTTTTTCGAGGTCGACCCGGCGGCGGTGGACGTCAACGTGCACCCGACCAAGCACGAAGTGCGCTTTCGCGATGGGCGCATGGTGCATGACTTCCTTTACGGCACGCTGCACCGCGCGCTGGGCGATGTGCGTCCGGAAGATCAGCTTGCCGGTTCAGTCACCACCGCTGTTGTCCGGCCAACCGGCCTTGATGCCGGTGAGTTCGGCCCGCAGGGTGAAATGCGTCTGGCGGCCAATGCGTTGCTTGAGCAAGCGCAGGCGCAACCGGCGTTCAATACGTCGGCGGGCCCCAGCGCTGGTGGCGCTTATCAGTATCAATACACGCCGCGTCCGCAGTCGGCGATGCCGCCTGCCGCTGAGGCTCAGGCTGCGTATCGCGAGTTTTTCGCGCCGTTGCCTGAAGCCAACGCCAATGCGCTGCCGGCCGGTCAGGAAGATATTCCACCACTCGGGTACGCGCTGGCGCAGCTCAAGGGCATCTACATTCTGTCCGAAAATGCCCAAGGGCTGGTTTTGGTGGACATGCACGCCGCCCACGAGCGGATCATGTACGAACGCCTGAAGATTGCCATGGCCAGCGAAGGCCTTAGCGGCCAGCCGTTGCTGGTGCCTGAGTCTCTGGCGGTGAGTCAGCGCGAGGCCGATTGCGCCGAAGAGCATGCGGCGTGGTTTCAGCGTCTTGGCTTCGAGTTGCAACGCCTTGGCCCGGAAACATTGGCTATTCGACAGATTCCGGCTTTGCTTAAGCAGGCTGAGGCTAATCGTCTGGTGGGTGACGTGCTGTCGGATTTGATGGAATACGGCACCAGCGACCGGATTCAGGCGCACCTCAACGAACTGCTGGGCACCATGGCCTGCCACGGCGCGATCCGCGCCAACCGGCGCCTGGCCCTGCCGGAAATGAACGGCCTGCTGCGTGACATGGAAAACACCGAGCGCAGCGGTCAATGCAATCATGGCCGACCGACCTGGACCCAACTGGGCCTGGACGATCTGGACAAACTGTTCTTGCGCGGTCGTTGATGAGCCAGCTTCCTCCAGCGATTTTTCTGATGGGCCCGACCGCTGCGGGCAAGACCGACCTGGCCATCGAGCTGTCCAAGGTATTGCCATGCGAGTTGATCAGCGTCGATTCTGCGCTGGTTTATCGTGGCATGGACATCGGCACCGCCAAGCCTTCAAAAGAGCTGTTGGCTGAGCATCCGCACCGTTTGATCGACATTCTTGATCCGGCTGAAGCGTATTCGGCTGCTGATTTTCGGCGTGATGCCCTGCAAGCGATGGCCGAAATCACATCGCGCGGAAAAATCCCGCTGCTGGTCGGCGGCACGATGCTCTATTACAAGGCTTTGGTCGACGGCCTGGCAGACATGCCGGCAGCCGACCCCGAGGTGCGCGCGCAGATCGAAGAAGAAGCTGCACGCCTTGGCTGGCAAGCCTTGCACGAGCAATTGGCAGCCATCGACCCGGAGTCAGCGGCGCGGATACATCCGAACGATCCACAGCGTCTGAGTCGGGCGCTGGAGGTTTATCGGGTCAGCGGTCAGAGCATGACTGCCCTGCGCCAGCAACAATCTGCGCAAAGTACTGAAGCAGCCGCTTCGGGACTGCAACAATTGCCCTATACTGTCGCGAACTTGGCCATTGCCCCGGCGAATCGTCAGGTATTGCACGAGCGTATTAAACAAAGATTCACAAATATGTTGGAACAGGGATTCATCGACGAGGTCGTAGCCCTGCGTAAAAGAAGTGACCTGCATGCCGGGTTGCCGTCTATACGTGCAGTAGGTTACCGCCAAGTCTGGGATTACCTGGATGGCAAACTGAGCTTGGCCGAAATGCAGGAGCGCGGAATCATCGCCACGCGCCAATTGGCCAAACGCCAGTTCACCTGGCTGCGCAGCTGGGAAGATTTACACTGGCTGGACAGTCTTGATTGCGACAATCTGCCACGCGCCTTGAAATACCTTGGGACCATCTCCATATTGAGCTGAGTCCTTGCAATTGCCGTCTATCCTTGGGGGTGTGGCGGCCAAAGCCATCTGAATTACCTATTTTTTATTATTGAATCCTTAAAGGAGTGCGGCACATGTCAAAAGGGCATTCGCTACAAGACCCTTACTTGAATACTTTACGTAAAGAGAAAGTTGGGGTTTCCATCTACCTGGTCAACGGTATCAAACTGCAAGGCACGATCGAGTCCTTCGACCAGTTCGTGATCCTGCTGAAAAACACCGTCAGCCAGATGGTTTACAAACACGCTATCTCTACCGTCGTGCCAGTTCGTCCAATTCGTCTGCCTAGCGCAACCGAAAATGAACAGGGCGACGCAGATCCAGCTCCGGGTAACGCCTGATAGGAGTCTCCTTTGTTCTTTGAGCGCCACGGTGGTGGTGAACGGGTCATCCTCGTTCACTTGGATGGACAGGACCCTGAGGCGCGCGAAGATCCGCAGGAGTTTCAGGAACTGGCTAATTCGGCGGGCGCCGAGACCGTTGCGTTTTTTAACGTGCCGCGTCATCGGCCAACCGCCAAATTCCTGATTGGCAGTGGCAAGGTCGAGGAACTACGCGACCTGGTTCATGCCGAAAAGGCCGATCTGGTTATCTTCAATCACATCCTCACGCCCAGTCAGGAACGTAACCTCGAACGTGTTTTCGAGTGTCGCGTGATCGACCGCACCGGTCTGATTCTCGATATTTTCGCCCAGCGCGCCCGCACCCATGAAGGCAAGCTCCAGGTCGAACTGGCCCAGCTTGACCACATGAGCACCCGGCTGGTTCGTGGCTGGACTCACCTTGAGCGTCAAGGTGGTGGCATCGGCATGCGTGGTCCGGGTGAAACCCAGCTGGAAACCGACCGTCGTCTGTTGCGGGTTCGCCTGCGCCAGATCAAGGGCCGGCTGGAAAAAGTGCGCAGCCAGCGCGAACAGTCGCGACGCGGCCGCTCGCGTGCGGATATTCCTACCGTGTCTCTGGTGGGGTATACCAACGCCGGTAAATCCACACTCTTCAATAACGTGACGAAATCCGACGTGTACGCGGCGGATCAGTTGTTCGCCACGCTGGACCCGACCCTGCGCCGTCTCGAACTGGACGACCTCGGGCCGATTGTTTTGGCCGACACCGTGGGGTTCATCCGTCACTTGCCCCACAAGCTGGTCGAAGCATTTCGGTCTACGCTCGAAGAGTCGAGCAACTCCGATCTGCTGTTGCACGTGATCGATGCGGCCGAGCCGGATCGCATGTTGCAGATCGAGCAGGTGATGGTGGTGCTGGGTGAGATTGGAGCCCAGGACTTGCCGATCCTCGAGGTATACAACAAACTCGATTTGCTTGAAGGCGTTGAGCCACAAATCCAGCGCGATGCCGATGGCAAGCCGCAACGGGTCTGGCTGTCCGCGCGTGATGGCAGTGGTCTGGAATTGCTTGAGCAAGCTATTGCCGAGTTGCTGGGCAGCGATTTGTTTGTGGGCACATTGCGTTTGCCGCAACGATTCGCTCGACTGCGTGCGCAGTTCTTCGAACTCGGTGCGGTGCAGAAAGAAGAACACGACGAAGAAGGCATCAGCTTGCTGGCCGTTCGTTTGCCCCGGGTCGAGTTGAATCGACTGGTAAGCCGCGAAGGATTGCAGCCGATGGAATTCATCGAGCAACACACTTTGCAATAAAAGCCTGACAAAGCGGTTGTGCCGCAACGGCAGGCATTCTGTAGCATTGGTCGGCGCGCCGTGGGTGCGTCTTTGCTTTATCAGATGGAGAGCGCTATGGCTTGGAATGAGCCGGGTGGCAACTCGAACAATCAGGATCCTTGGGGTGGCAAGCGCCGCAATAACGGCGACCGCAAGGGGCCACCGGATCTCGACGAGGCCTTCCGAAAGCTGCAGGAAAGCCTGAACGGGTTGTTCGGTGGTGGTAAGAAACGCGGTGGTGATGACGGCGGTGGTTCGGGCAGGAGTAGTGGCGGCTTCGGCGCTCTGCTCGGTATCGGCCTCGTTGTGCTGGCGGCCGTCTGGCTGTACAGCGCGGTCTATGTGGTCGACGAGCAGGAGCAAGCCGTGGTGCTGCGCTTCGGCAAGTACTATGAAACCGTCGGCCCCGGCCTGAACATCTACTTCCCGCCGATCGATAAAAAGTACATGGAAAACGTCACGCGTGAGCGTGCCTACACCAAGCAGGGCCAGATGCTGACCGAAGACGAGAACATCGTCGAAGTGCCGCTGACCGTGCAGTACAAGATCAGCAACCTGCAGGATTTCGTGCTGAACGTCGATCAGCCGGAAATCAGCCTGCAGCATGCGACCGACAGCGCCTTGCGCCACGTGGTGGGTTCGACCGCCATGGACCAGGTGCTGACCGAAGGTCGTGAATTGATGGCCAGCGAAATCAAGGAGCGTCTGCAACGCTTCCTCGATACCTATCGCACCGGTATCACCGTTACTCAGGTGAACGTACAGAGCGCAGCGGCACCGCGTGAAGTGCAGGAAGCCTTTGATGACGTGATCCGCGCCCGTGAAGACGAGCAGCGTTCGCGCAACCAGGCTGAAACCTACGCCAACGGCGTGGTGCCGGAAGCCCGTGGTCAGGCCCAGCGCATCCTTGAAGATGCCAACGGTTACCGCGACGAAACGGTTTCGCGCGCCAAGGGTGAGGCAGATCGCTTTACCAAACTGGTCGCCGAGTATCGCAAGGCCCCTGAAGTCACCCGCCAGCGTCTGTATCTGGACACCATGCAGGAAGTCTTCAGCAATACCAGCAAGGTACTCGTGACCGGTAATAAAGACGGCCAGAGCAACCTGCTTTACCTGCCGTTGGACAAAATGATTCAGAACAGTTCGGGCAGCAATGCACCGGTCACCGGTTCGGCTGCCTCCAGCAACACGGATGTCACGCCGCATGTCACTGACGTGCCGCAGTCGCGTACAAGGGAGACCCGCTGATGAGCAATAAATCGCTGATCGCCCTGATCGTTGGCGTTGTCGTGGTACTGGTTGGCTGGAACTGCTTCTACATCGTGGCTCAGACCGAGCGCGCGGTGTTGCTGCAATTCGGTCGTGTGGTGCAGGCGGATGTTCAGCCGGGTCTGCATGTGAAAGTGCCTTACGTTAACCAGGTGCGTAAATTCGACGCACGTCTGATGACGCTGGATGCACCGACGCAGCGTTTCCTGACTCTGGAAAAGAAAGCCGTGATGGTTGATGCCTACGCCAAGTGGCGCGTGAAAGATGCCGAGCGCTTCTACACCGCAACTTCCGGCCTCAAGCAAATCGCCGACGAGCGCCTGTCCCGTCGTCTGGAATCCGGTCTGCGTGACCAGTTCGGTAAGCGCACCCTGCACGAAGTTGTGTCTGGTGAGCGTGATGCGCTGATGGCTGACATCACTGCTTCGCTGAACAAGATGGCGGAAAAGGAGCTGGGTATCGAAGTTGTCGATGTCCGGGTCAAGACCATCGATCTGCCGAAAGAAGTGAACCGCAGTGTGTTCGAACGTATGAGCACCGAGCGTGAGCGTGAAGCTCGCGAGCACCGCGCCAAGGGTAAC